>JBARUP010000303.1:0-5208 GCA_049645805.1 Nodosilinea sp. | reverse complement strand
AGCTGCTCGTCTAAAAACGTCAGCCCCCGCCGCAGGTCGCCCTGGCGGTCTTGCACGCTGTAGCCCACAAAACCCTCGACTACCTGGTCAAGCACGAAAGTCACTACATCTGGGTCGGCGTCGTTGTAGGTGACGCGCAGCACCTTAGAATCTCCTTCTTGAACAATGGTCAGGCGATTCAGCAAGGCGTTATAGGTAGTGCTGGGGTAGCGCTGCTGAATTTCGGCCAGAATGGGGTCGATTACCGCCGGACCGCGCAGCACCCGAATTTGACTGTCGTAGTCAAGCCCTGACGCCCCTCTCGTCCCTGGCCCGACAACGGCCTCTAGGCCTGCTGGAGGAACGTTGGTGACGGGTTCTACCAAAAGATTGACGCTGCCGCTGTAGGCCGGAGGCTGACTCAGATGCCAAAGCGTCAGTCCGCCAAAGGATAAGGCGGTTACCCCCAGAAATACGCCAGCCCGGCGCTTAAGTACCCCCAAGAGCCGCCGCAAATCAATATCATCTCCTTTATCCACCAGGGATGGCGGAGCCATGACGGGTATAAACCCATACTTAGTAAGGCTGTGGCCATTGCCGTTGCCGTTGGTCTCTTTGGATGTCGAGGGAGGGAAAGGCATAGGGTGGGTCTGGGAGATACTCCCAAGAATTCATCAATTTATATCTCAAAACTCAAAGTCTGGCTGAGCAAGTTTCTTCTACAAGGTCTAGTGGATTGCGGCTGCCGTCGCGGTCATGCGCTGCTGTTAAAAAAGATACAGCTACCTCAAGAGCATCAAATTACCTAGGCCTAGAACCCCAAGAGCCGCAGAACGCTAGTTAGGGAGGTAAAAGGTCGCAGCAGCAGGCCCAGGGTGTCGCCAGCACTAGCGGCAAAGTTGCGGTCCACCACCACCACGTCGTTAGGGCGCAGAATAGGGTTTGTGGTGTCGTTAGCGGCGGCAGCTAAGTCAACATCGACCGTTCGCTGGTCAACGCTGCCGTCAATGTTGAGCCGTACTAGCTGCACTGTAGAGGTCTGGGCGCGGCTGCCCTCAAATCCGCCAGCCGCCAAAATAGCCTGGTTTAGGGTGGCGTTGGGCGGCAGGGTAACGCCGCCAGGGCTGGCAACTTCGCCCACCACCTGCACCGGCATTTCCGTCGGTGAAAAATTAGCGCTCGAAACCGCTATTGACTCTTCCGGTGAGATAGCGACAGCCTTAGGAACCAAAATAGTGTCGCCGTCCCGCAGGCGAATGTCCTGGCTGATATCTCCTGTGCGAATTAGGTCCCACAGGCTGGTGGTAACAACTGCGTCACCTTCAAGCTGCGGTCGCCGCACCTGAATATCTTTGATGTTGGCCTGCTGGGTGATACCCCCCGCCTCTTGAATAACCTGAGTCAGGGTAGGCCACTGACGACTAGCGGAGGAGCTGCCGCTGCCGCTGGTTTCAGCCTCCAGTTCAATGGTGTAGGTGCCGGGGCGGTTGACTTCGCCTGCCACCACCACCCGCACCGGACGGGCCGACAGCAGCGTCACGGTAAGCTGAGGCGGGCGAGTCAGAAGGGGCGCGTAGCTGGCGGTCAAGGCTGCCTGGGCGTCAGCGAGCGTAAAGCCCTGTACGGCCACCGTGCCCGCTAGGGGAAGGGTCAGCGTACCGTCAACCAGCACCTCGTGAACACCGTTCTCGGGGCCGCTGAACTCAGGGATGTTGAAAATGTCAATCCGGATGCGATCGCCCGGCCCCAGCACGTAGGCTTCAGAAAAACCGGATTCAAACAGACCCGCTTCAGGAGCATCAGAGTCAGGTACCGGAGTCCTAGGGTTAACTAGAGTCGGCTCTGGGTCGGCGTTGCTCAAGGGTAGCGTTTGGTCTTGGGAGAAGCCTGGGCGATGCCCCAGCGTCAGGGCTAGCAGGGTGCCCAGGCCCCAGCTCGTCAGATAGAGACGGTTCATAACTGGCTTCCTCAGGCTGTCCGGACAACCCCATAAAACGTTACATACAAGTCACACGGCACCGCGATAAATCATCCTTACCGGTCGGCTTTGATTTGGCCTCCGTAGTTTGTAAAAGTTTACGCCTAGTACTGTGGGAGTGGCTAAAAGTGTGCCGCCGCTAGGCTATGGACGCAGGGCAGGCGTGACTGTTCCTAAGGTTTTACCAAATCTGAACGTGAAGAGAATGTAGATTTGATGAACCCGCGTGAGGTCAAGATGATGCAGTCCCCTCTCGGGAGGGGATGATGATACCCAGTCTCAGCGACTCGGCTTTGGGTTGAGCAAGCAGGCTAAAGCGCTAGCCCCGTACTTTCTCAGACCACACCCGCGTGGGCAGCCCCCAGACGTAGATAAAGCCTTCAGCAGCCTTGTGGTCAAACTGGTCGTCGGCGCTGTAGGTGGCCAGCGACTCGCTGTAGAGAGCCAGGTCAGACTGACGGCCTACGACACGGCTGGTGCCCTTGAACAGCTTCACCCGCACGGTGCCGCTGACGCGCTCCTGGGTCTGCTGAACGAAGGCATCTAGCGCTAGCTTCAGGGGGCTATACCAGAGGCCGTTGTAGACCAAGCGGCTGTAGGTTTCTTCAATGCCGCGCTTGTACTGGGTAACATCGGCGGTGAGAGTGAGGCTCTCCAGATCGCGGTGGGCGTCAATTAGCACCAGCAGGGCGGGGGCCTCATAGATTTCTCTCGACTTGATACCCACCAGGCGGTTTTCAATCATGTCGAGGCGACCGACGCCGTGACGACCGGCGATCGCATTCAGCTGGGTAATCAGCTCCACCGGGCCGAGGGCCTCGCCGTTAAGGTGGGTAGGGATACCCTTGGTAAAGCCAATTTCAACGTATTCCGGCTCGTTGGGGGTGTTTTCGATCGCCTCAGTCATTAAATAGACTTCTTCTAGCGGCTCGCTCATGGGGTCTTCCAGCGGCCCGGCCTCGACGCTGCGGCCCAGCAGGTTGCGATCGATGCTGTAGGGGCTAGATTTTTTCACCGGAAAAGTCAGGCCGGTTTTTTCGCCGTAGGCAATCGCCTCTTCGCGGCCCATGCCCCACTCACGGGCGGGGGCCAGCACCTTGAGGTTGGGGTTGAGGGCCGCAATCGCCACGTCAAAGCGCACCTGGTCGTTACCCTTGCCGGTGCAGCCGTGGGCCACGGCATCGGCCCCGTAGCGATCGGCAGCTTCTACTAGAGCCTTGGCAATTAGCGGACGGGCCAGGGCTGTAGACAGGGGGTAGCGGTTCTCGTACAGGGCGTTGGCCTGGATGGCCGGAAAGGCATAGTCGGTAATGAATTCTTCGGTCAGGTCGGCCACTAGGGACTCTTTTACCCCGGCCTTTAGCGCCTTGAGGCGAATCGGCTCTAGCTCATCCCCTTGGCCCAGGTCCGCCGCCAGGGTAATCACCTCTTTTACGCCCCACTCATTCATTAGGTAGGGAATACACACGGTGGTATCGACGCCACCGGAATAGGCTAGGACAACTTTCTCTGCGCGACCCATGGGCAACTTCCTGCTTTCCGCTAAGGGGGTGATTTGACACTCGTCCCGACAGGACGATCCGCCAAACTTACCACAGCTCAGACCTTCTATAGGTATAGTGAGGCGCTAGGCAGTTTGGCCAAGGCTATATTATCGGGTGTTGCCCGCCCTGCACTACGCCGATTTAGCAAGATCTGATGACATCCGGCTAGGCAGCACGGCTAAATGACACTAACCGCATAGGCACGGATAGCTGGATCAACAGTCGCGATCGTTAAACCATCCTCTAATGCTTGGCAAATTAGCATTCTGTCAAAAGGACACAGTGCAGTAAAGGAAGATTGACTAGCTGAATTACGCTGCTTTCATCAAGAGCGAGGCTGACTATCTGGTGAAGATCGCGCTGCTTCGGCAGATAAGTTCCAGGGGACTCTGGTAGAGGCAGTTTGCCTAGCTGATGTTTAACCATTACCTCCCACACCGAGACGGCGCTGAGGTAAATCTCATTGCTGGAGTCACGGATCATATCGCGAAGATCTGGGGTTAGCCGAGCATCGCGGGAAATAAACCATAAAAAAATATGCGTATCTAGCAAAATTCTCATTTGCCTTCGAACGCGCTGAGCATGTCCTCTGGCAGGGGGGCATCAAAGTTGTCTGGAACGATGAATTCTCCCGCACACAGGCCGAAGGGCCGCAATTGCTGTTGAGGAGCGATGGGTCTAAGTTCGGCAATGGGCTGATCAGATCGCACGATGACCACGGTTTCGCCAGCTTCGACCTGATGCAGGTACTTCAATGGGTCATGCTGCATTTCATCAACTGTTACCCTCACCATCGGGCTACCTCAGTCTTAAAATAGTATAAGTAACCAGTGCCTTATCTCCCGAAAAAGCCTAGCTTATTGCAGCGGCGATCGCTAAAAGGTTTTAACGGCCTCTACGTGATTAGCCATATTGAGGCGGCGCAAAAACAGGGCTAGGTTAGGCCTGCTTACTTCTTCACTTGCAGTTGCTGCCTTATCTTAGCCATCGGTAGGGATGCGTCAGAATGACATTATCGATCAGCCTCTCAGCACTAATTATCTGCCACGATTTTCGCTAGCACCTTCATGATCTTTGGCGTCTGGGCTAGCCCCTCATCTTGATCCAAAATTAGCTCCTTGGATCGGGCATATTGCCGACTCGCTAGCGTTATAAACACAAAGCTACTGCCATTTGTCACCAGATCGTACAGCAGTAGTGGCGAGAAAAGTATTTCTCAAAAGCTGCTTTTCCAGGGCTATTTCTAAGGTTTACTTCTCAAGGCTTTTAAACATAGCAACACCCAAATTCTCATCCAAAGAACCTCCCTGATTATGCCGATCTTTTTGAAGATTAGGAAGCTAGCTTATATTCTACTAAGAATAAATCACTGCCCTCTAAGAGCTCCCATTTGTTTAGCTAGGGAAGGATTGAACAATGTCTTGGGTGCTGCCGTTTGAGCAAGACAGATATAAAATTAACAGCGCTTTCACTCCTTCTTGTGTGTGGACAATTGGCTGTTTTATCTGCCAGGGGAGCCTAATCGGCCCTGCATTTAATATACTCTTTGCTCAGGAGTGATCCCCATCGGCGAAACGATCTTTAACACTGAATGTAGTACTGGCTTTCACACTAAGATAATGGCTTCTTTATTCCCTGAAGTCGAAGCTCTGCGGCCACATGCGGAGACCTGTAGATTCTACAAAACTGAGCTTCAGTCGTTTGTAG
>JBARUP010000302.1:0-15318 GCA_049645805.1 Nodosilinea sp. | reverse complement strand
GACGCAGAGCATAAAAGTTAATCTAATAATTGACCACCTACTTTTGAGACTTAAGGCGCGATTAGATCTTTATTCCAACAATACCTTTGTACAAAGGTATTGTTGGAATAGCATTGGCATGACCAGCCCTCTAAATTGACACGTCTTAGCCAAGCTTAAATCTCACTGAGCTACACTTCAAACTGAGGAGGGCTGGGGTAAGCTAAATTTAACAGTGCCTAATACGGACTTGAGTTTTGAGTCTGCCATCAACACTGTTTCAGCAGAATCCATCGTCTACCAGTTCATGGCCACTGGAAAATCCTCAGCCGATATCCCTAATAACATCAAAGCCTTAGCGCCAGAACTACTCTGGCGCTAGACGACCAACCTGCCAAGCATGATGGCTCACGAGCATTTTTGAGTAAACCTGGCGACTGCGGGAAAGCGGCGAGTACCCTGCCGTCCCTGCCTGCTCCCTCAGAAAAGCGGCTGGCCCCTCAGTAAGAGTCCTTGCCATTTCCGTTTTTGCCTGATCGGTTAGGGTTTCGCGCCCGGCTAATTAGGTAATGTATTACTACCGGCTACCGACTGCGCGGCTGTTTAACTTGGCTCTTTCAAGCGACCTCTTGACAACGATTTTTACAATGACCTATGGCTAGCCCCGATGTTTTGCCTCCGGCCCCTGGCTTGTCGACTGCGGCCAAGCCCAGCCTCAGCATTTTGACCATGCTGAGGCTGGGAGTATTTAACATGGGGCTGGGCATTATGTCGCTGCTCACCCTGGGGGTGCTCAACCGGGTAATGATTGAAGAGCTGCGGGTGCCAGCGCTGGTGGCGGCGGGGGCGATCGCGGTGCATCAGTTTATGGCCCCGGCGCGGGTGTGGTTTGGTCAAATGTCTGACTCGCGCCCAATTTTTGGCTATCACCGCAGCGGCTATATCTGGCTCGGCATTGGCTCGGTGGCCATCACTGCTTTCTGTGCTTTGCAGGTCGTGTGGCAAATTGGCAGCCGCATTGCCGAGGGCGGGTGGGGACCAGCGGTGTATCCGTGGGTGGGGCTGCTGGGGCTGCTGTTTGCGGTTTATGGGCTGGCCCTGAGCGCTACTTCTACCCCCTTTACGGCGCTGCTAGTAGATGTGTCAGACGAAGACTCGCGATCGCGCTTAGTCAGCATTGGCTGGGCCATGCTAATGGTAGGTATTATTACCGGGGTCATTATCACCTCGATTGTGCTGAAGCCGATTGAGCTTGATGCTCCCTTCGAGCAGGTACGCAGCGCCGTGAACCGGCTGTTTATCATTGCTCCGGCGGTGGTGTGCGTACTGGCATTTCTGAGCACCGTGGGAATCGAGAAAAAGTATTCGCGGCTCAAAAGCCGGTCCTCCCTGCGGAACCGCGAAGACAATCTCACCCTGAGGCAGGCCCTAAAAATTCTGACTGCCAGCCGCCAGACCGGCCTGTTTTTTGTCTTTTTGCTGGTACTGAGCCTGAGCCTGTTTATGCAGGATGCGGTGCTAGAACCCTACGGTGGCGAAGTGTTTGGCATGACTATTGCCGAAACCACCCAGCTCAACGCGGCTTTTGGTATGGGAACGCTGCTCGGTATTATTGTCACCGGCTGGCTGGTGGTGCCCCGCATTGGCAAAAAGCGCGCCGTAGTGGTGGGCTGTAGCTGGGCGGCGGTGTGCCTATTGGGCATTACCCTATCGGGCTTAACAGGGAATCCGACGGTGCTGCTGACGGCGGTATTTTGCTTTGGCATTGCCTCTGGCATTCTCACCCTGGGGGCGATCGTGCTGATGCTGGATTTAACCGTGGCTGAAACAGCAGGCACTTTTATTGGGGCCTGGGGACTGGCCCAGGCGATCGCGCGGGGCAGCGCTACGGTGCTGGGCGGCGGCGTACTAGATCTGGGCCGCGCCATGCTAAAAACCTTTAATGTATCCGGTGAAGTCGGCCAGCCCCAGGCGTTTTTGGCCTACGGGCTGGTGTTTACCCTGCAAGCGCTGGGCATGATGGTGGCGATCGCGCTGCTCAGCCGCGTCAACATTCAAGAATTTCAGGCCAACGCCAAGGCGGCGATCACCGCTGCCCTAGAAAGCGATATGGACTAGCAATGGATAACTTCTGGGATGAGGTGCTGGCCTTTGCCGAGGCTACGACACACACCGTTGGGCAAAAGCTGCTAGAAGACTTTGGCCAGGTGCAGGCGGATCTAAAAGCCGATGGTAGCTTGGTCACCCGGTGCGATCGCTGGGCCGACGACACCCTGCGTCAGGCAATTCGCGATAAATTCCCCGACCACGGTGTGCTCAGTGAAGAGGTCGAGCACATCTTTCCCGCCGCTGACTGGTGCTGGATCATTGACCCCATCGACGGCACCACCAACTTCACCCGAGGCATTCCGGTCTGGGGTATTTCGCTGGGGCTGCTGTACCGAGGGGTGCCGGTGTTTGGCTACGTGGCGATGCCGCCCCTGCATCAATCTTTCTACGGCTACTGGCCCGGAGAAAGTGCTCTGGAGATGCCCAGCGGGGCCTACTGCAACGGGCAATCCATCCACACCAGCGACGCTGCCCCCGCCAAAAACCAGTTCTTTAGCCTCTGCGCCCGCAGCACCTCGGTATTGGCCAACCCCTTTCCCTGCAAAATTCGCATGCTGGGCTCTGCGGCCTATAACCTGCTGATTGTAGGAGCGGGCTGGGCCGTCGGGGCGGTGGAGGCAACGCCCAAGATTTGGGATATTGCGGCGGTGTGGGCAATCGTGCAGGCCGCCGGGGCGGCCTGGGTTCCCTTAGATGACGTCAACCCTTTTCCGCTGGAGGTGGGCCAAGACTACAGCACTCGTCCATACCCTACTCTCGCAACGGGCCAAGCTGCCTGGGTGGGGACGTTTCGACCTTTAGTTGCAGGCGTAGTGAAATCTTAAATCTCGAGTATTGGCAGCGGAGCAGGCACCGGCCCTTCGAGGTCTACAAGCTTGCTGATAGACAATATAGGCTGCAAATTGGTGAACCTTACTAGATGCTGGAGGCCGGTCTAGCGATTGGTCGCGCCCAGGATTTACTGGGCGGAATGAAACAAGAAATACTCTCCTGGTTTGACGAGAGCGGTCATCGCTATCCGTCTGCCGAGGAACAGGCCCAAACGGCCCTGACCCAGGTTCAGCAGACTCAAATACAGATTCAGGCAGCCGAAGCTCAGGTCTAGCAAGAGCGGCAGGCGCGATGCCCCCCTCCACCGCCGAGGCCTAGCGTCAGAGGAAATTGCCAGCATTCTAAACCTGCCGCTAACAGTGGTAGAGACTAACCTGAGATAGCACTAGGTAGAGCGTTGCACACCTGGAAAGCGACATGTGCCGCGGAGCCGCCAAAATCAGCGCGCTGCTGCTGTGAGCACAGACCTGCCGTTACGACTCTGGCACCAGTTCGGTATTGACTTCATTGATGGGGCGACGGCGTAGTTCTTCCGACTCGGTACGGGGCAGTAGGGCAAACACTTCCCGCATGACGTCGTCGATCGCCTCGTAGGAAACGGTGCCAATTTCATTGAACACCAGCTCTCCCTTAGCGTTGAAGATTAGGGTTTGGGGCACAGCGCTCTTGAAGTAGTAGCCTGGCTCGCTGGGTTCGTAGGATGCTTTAACCGGAATTGAGTCGGCCATGACGGGAATAAAGTTGGCCACCCGTCCGTAGGGGGCCTGAAGCTGGGATATCACCGAAGCAAACTTTTTACAGTCGCTGCTGTCATCAACGTAGATGACGACTATGGCAGGCTTATCGTACTTTAGCGACTGCTCTAGGGTAACCCGAGGGGGCACTAGCGAGCCGTTACCAGCGTATAGGGCAAAGATGTTGCCGTCGTATTTGTCGTCGGTAAGGCCTGCTAGGGCAGTGGGCTGTCCGCCCAGATTCAGCCACAGCACTAGGGCAGCGCAAAAAAATCCCAGAGTTCGGCCTAGGGAATGTGCGCCTGAGGTGATGGGGCAAGAGAGTGCGGTAAGCCAGCGCGGCATAACAAGTTATCCTTCACGTGCTTGGGCTTGGCAGGTAGCCAAGATAATGGGGCCTGAATGAACGCATCAAAGTACCCCAGACTCTATTAGGCCACAGAATGGCGGCGCTCAAGGCTGTGCATCGCGAAATTCTTGCACAATCGCCTGCATGGCATCTTTGTTGGCGGCATACATATTTTCAGGCGTCCACACGGCCAACTGGTAATACTCTTCGCCCATTTCGGCGGTGGTGTGTAGGTAGGCTACAGGTCGCTGCGATACTTCGCCGCGCACTTCGTACTGTACTGCCGGAAAATTGTTTACCCGATCTACACCAGTACGAGACTGGTTAGCAATGATGTTGGTAAAACCCCGCTTGAGAATTTGTAAATAGGCGGTGGCCTGCTCCTCAAGATTACCCGGGCCGACGGCAGCTCGACTTTCGCCTAGCACCACCAAAAACATTTCTTGGTCGGGATTGTAGACCTCTAGGTCAGCGCTGGGGTGTAGGGTGCCGGTGGGGGCCTCTTGCCAGCCGTTTTGCAGCTTTAGCTGCACAGGCTTCATGCGGCTAACCAGTCTGTTGCCGCGAAAGCCACGCTCGACGTACTGATTACTCATCTCGCCGTTACCCTCGCGCGATCGCGACAGCCCCAGAGTGTCGCATCCCGCTAGCCCCAGCAGCACCAGCCCCGTAGCCAGGACAGGCGTGCTGCGCTTATACCACCTCAATCCGTTTCTCCCAAGCATCGCTTCACCCTTCTTTGGTCCACTCTCTTCCTAGCTTTAAGGGTATAGCAACCCCTCCGCAATGGGCCCATCCTCTCCTATGCTGGGTATGTATATTGCCTAGAGTTACCCCATGTTACGAGCTGGCATTGTTGGGCTTCCCAACGTTGGTAAATCAACCCTGTTTAACGCTGTAGTCGCCAACGCCAAGGCTCAGGCGGCCAACTTTCCGTTTTGCACCATCGAACCCAACGTGGGCGTGGTGGCGGTGCCCGACGACCGTCTGCCGGTGCTGGCCGACCTGTCTAGCTCCGCTGAAACTGTTCCTGCTCGAGTCGAGTTTGTGGATATCGCCGGCCTTGTCCAGGGGGCTAGCCAGGGAGAAGGACTGGGCAACCAGTTTTTAGCCAATATTCGCGAGGTAGATGCGATCGTCCACGTGGTGCGCTGCTTCGAGGACGACGACATTATTCACGTTTCTGGCTCCGTTGACCCGGCGCGCGATATTGAGGTGATCAACCTGGAGCTGGCCCTGTCTGACCTCGCTCAGCTAGAACGCCGGGTCGATCGGGTTCGCAAGCTGGCCCGCGCCGATAAAGAAGCCCAGGCTGAGCTGGCTATTTTAGAGAAAATTCTGCCGGTGCTCAACGAGGGCAAGACTGCTCGCCAGGTTGAGCTTGACGAAGAGGCCGAGGCCATGATTAAGCCTCTGGGGCTGCTGACGCGCAAGCCGGTCATCTACGCCACCAATGTTTCTGAAAATGACTTAGCAAACGGTAATGCTTGGGTAGAGCAGGTGAGAGCGTTGGCCGCAGCTGAAGACGCTCAGGTGGTGGTAATTTCGGCCCAGGTAGAGTCGGAGCTAGTTGACTTAAACGATGCTGAGCGCAAAGACTTCTTAGGGGCGCTAGGCGTTGAAGAGGGGGGGCTGCGCACCCTAATTCGCGCTACCTACGAGCTGTTGGGGCTGCGCACCTACTTTACCACTGGCCCTAAGGAGACCCGCGCCTGGACCATCCGCTCTGGCATGGTGGCTCCCCAGGCCGCTGGGGTTATTCATACCGACTTCGAGCGGGGCTTCATTCGTGCTGAAACCGTGGCCTACGACGACTTAGTAGCGGCAGGCTCTATGGCTACCGCTAAAGACAAAGGCCAGGTGCGCAGCGAAGGTAAAGAATATGTGGTAAAGGAAGGAGACGTAATGCTCTTTCGATTCAACGTGTAGCCTGTCTAAAGCATCTTCAGCGGCTACAGGACAAGATGGCTCTCTAGGTTGTACTGCCGCGCTGGGGCAGCAGTTTGGTTGGCCGCCCTAGACCGCCTTCTATAGAAATATCGCGGCACAGAGAACAGTTGCAGCAGCAGTATCGCTCAGGGTGCTAAAAAAACTCGTCGCAATAGTGGTTCATAGGGGAAAATCTATCTACAATTTGACCCATCAGGAGCATAAATTTCTCGCTTCAGGTTTGTAGGACTATTGCCGTGGCCCCACCGCTTCAACCCTATCCTCAGCTACGCTCGGCTCTGCACCGTCTACAGGGAATACCCCCCTGGGCGCTGCTCTCGCTGGTGATCAACGGGCTGCTGTTTGTGACGGTTGTGGTTACTCTGCGGCAGCTGGGTCAGGCTGGAGATGCGGTGCTGGCCCAGGCCAATGCCTTTGCCGCCGCCCCGTCCGCTTCTGTAACGCCGTTTGAGCCTGATGTTGGACCACGCCATAGCCTTGACTATGAGCAATGGGTAGCGCTACTAGCAGCCGAGGCCGAGGCGGTGGTAGCCATTGATGCCCCTCGCCAGAATATTTTGCTGGGTGACTCTCTGACGCTGTGGTTTCCGGCTGATATGCTGCCGGGACGCAAAACCTGGCTCAATCAGGCCATTTCAGGCGAGAGCTCGGGAGGACTGCGCGATCGCCTCCATCTGCTGGACAGAACAAAGCCAGAGGCTGTCTTCATTATGGTAGGCATTAACGACCTGATTTGGGGCGGCTCGGAAACTGATCTGGTCTACAACGTTCGCATGATCATAAATCACCTGCATCGCACCCACCCCCGGACCCAGGTAGTGGTGCAGTCAATTTTGCCCCACGGCGGCGAGATGGCTACTTGGGAGGGACGCGATCGCCTGCTGTCTGTCTCTCCCGAGCTAGTTCACACAGTGAATGCCCAGCTTGAGGCCGTGGCCGCTGAGACCGACGTCGTTTTCCTCAACCTATACCCGCTATTTGTGAACGGCGACGGCTATCTGCGGGCCGATCTCACCACCGATGGACTACACCTCAACCAGGACGGTTACCTAGTATGGCGCACAGCTCTAGCTCTGCTCAACGAGACAGAACTACAGCCTTAGGAGAATCAGCAGGGCCAACGCTGGGGTCAGCAGCAGCCGTAGCTACCATCTCTAGCTGATATCGGTAGAGGGCTGCGGGCTGGTTCCGCGCTTTGAGAAAGTTCGGATCCTGAGGCGACAGGTATACCGCCGTCACCTGATCCGCCAGCACCTGGTGCCCCGCCCGGCGGTAGGCGGTCGTTGTTTCTACTTCGTTGAAGTAGGGGATTGCCCCGCCTCGAAATACCTGCTGAAACCGCTCTACGGTGATAAAGTCACTCCCAGAGATTTCGACAGCGCGAGCGGTCACGGTCGACTCGAGCTGTCGACTGCCGCGCAGCAGAGTAAGCTGGCGATTGGGGTTTTTGGCGTCAACCTTCACCGCTACTACCCTGTCACCTAGGTAAGCGCGGGCCATACTTAAACCGTTAAAAGCGCGATCGGCTACAGTCTGGGAAGTTTTGGCAGCGGGAATTAAACGTCGGGACCTTAAAACCGTGGCTACAAAACGTACCGGGCAGATTACGGGCCGCCCAAGCTGCTCGCGGTTGCTCTCAAATCCAGGGGTAACTAGCTCGGGGGCAAGGGGGGCCGCCAGATCAACTAGGGTGCTGGTGAGCTGCCAATCGCCCCGTAGCCAGTCTGGGTAAACTAGATCGCCCTGAGCAGCAGCAAGGGCTGACTTACCGCTCCAGTCGGGGAAAGCAGCCAGCCGATCGCCAATCGGCCCCGCCTGGGCTTGGCCACTGCACAGCAGCCACACCGCTAGCAGCAAGGTTAGCCAGAATAGGCGGCGGCGCAGGAGATCAATCAGCGATCGGGGCATAATCTTATGGACTGTAGACTCAAATTGACTACTTCAGAACACCATGCAGGTTGTTTCGTCTAAAAAGATAGCTAATGAGTGCAGCCTCAGATAGGCTTGGTATTAACGATAGACAGCCTACAGCTAGAGTTATAGCTTAGTGGTGAAGCAAACTTCCAAGCGAGTTTAGATAAGGGTGATGGACCTAGAACCGGTATCCGCATCTGCGAGAAACCGACTTCTGGTTATCCTAGAGCATTGGGCAACATGACGCATTTACTAGTACAGAGTCGCCGCTACGCCTGTGTTAACTATCTCGGTACCCCTCATTACCTCATTAATCGTCACCATTGAGGAAGTTTTTTGAACAACCCCCTCCCCCCCGCTCGCCCCCCCAGTGCGCCTGCGGAGATTACCGCTGCTGCTCTGTTAGAACGCTATGCCGCCGGGGAGCGAGACTTTCGCGGTATTCAGCTGATTGGAGCTGACCTAAGCCAGCAGAATCTTAGCGGAGCTAACTTTCGGCAGTCTAACCTGCGAAACACCAACTTTTCTGGGGCCACTCTGGTAGGAGTCAACTTCCGCGAGGCCAAACTAGCTAAAACTAGCTTTGAAGAGGCCAAGCTAGTTTTGGCCAACCTGATTGGGGCTGATCTATCCGATAGCCGCCTGACGGGGGCCGACCTGAGCGAAGCAGGTATGCGTAGCGCTAACTTAATGCGGGCTGAGCTGAGCCAGGCCACCCTGCGCGAAGCCAACCTCAACGAAGCCGTGCTCGACCACGCTACGTTACAAAAGGCTATCCTTAGCGAGGCCAGCCTCAGCCGGAGTCGTCTGCTCGCCGCTGACCTCCGGGGGGCTAACCTTGAGCACGTCAACCTCACCAACGCTCTGATGAATCGGGCTATTCTCAGAAACGCTACTTTAGTGGAGGCGGTGCTAACTGGAGCTAACTTAGAAGAGGCCGATCTTGAAGCTGCCGATTTGAGTCGAGCTAAGCTACTCAGCACTAATTTAGTCAACGTCAATATGTCTCAGGCCAACCTGCGCGGGGCCAACCTGTGCTGGAGTACGCTGCGCGGGGCCAATTTGCGTGGAGCTACGCTATACCGCACTCGCCTGAACTGGTCAAATATGAGCGGGGCTGATCTGACTGGTGCCGTAATGATCAATGCCAGGCTCGACTATACCAACCTGCGGCGCACTGATGTGCACGGCACCATTATGCCCGACGGATTTACGATGAGCTCCCAAGACCAGTCGGACTAGCCGATGCTACTGGGGAGTTGTGGCCCGATCGCGGTGGTTGGCCTGCATAGGTACCTGTGGCCCAAGCGGCCAGTACACCGACGTTAGCGAAGGCGGTGTGTGACGCAAGTAGGCTGCCATTTGACGCTGAAGTACCTGCAGCTGATCTTGAATAGCCAGGGCTTCTAGGTGCAGCAGCGAGGGGAGATAGCTGATGAGCCTTTCCTGGCGATGCAGCCCGCTTTGGTGCAGCCGGGGCCAGGCGGCTAGCCCATCGGGCACGGTTTGGCTCAGGCGCAGCGGTAGGGTCGTCGTCGAAAACGCGTGGGCTACTGCTGGGCTCAGGGCTGGGGCGTAGGCTGCTGCATTGACAGTCTGCTGCATAACAAAGCTAAGGCTTACTCCCTGCAAATAAATGCGCAGAGGGGCTGTAGTGACATCGGGCAGCGCTGGCATAAACGGAATGCGGCCCAGATCAGCGTTGAGGTTGTTGGGGTCGCCGACGCTGAGGTGGGATCCTCCCACAACGGTAATTAAGTGCTTGCTGGCGGGCAGCTCCAGAAATGGCCGCAGCTGCTGGCTGGCCATAGGCGTGACGGAGTCGTGGGTGCCGGCTAGCATTAGGGTAGGCACCCGTACCCGACTTAGACCGGCCTCACCAAACAGCAGGCCCGTGAGGGGGTTAGCCACAACCAGCCGCGTGATGCGATCGTCGCGCAGGTTAGCGTACTTGACGGGCAGATCCAGGGCGGCACACTGTAGCCAGTCAGCGGGCGAAACATTGACCGGGTTGAGGGTTTTGCAGTAGGACTCCAGCGATCGCAGATCTAGCGCGGCCCCGGCTAGGGCTAGTCCTGTGTACCCGCCTAGAGAATGGCCTATAAAGGCTACCTCTTTTGTGTTGAGACGATCCCGCAGGCTGTAGGAGTACAGGTTGATTCTCTCCAGACGGTCTAGCACAAAGCTGATATCGCGGGGACGATCAAGAAATTCGGTAGCGGGCAAGATGCGGCTACCTGCAGCTGCGGTGGGCAATTCCTCGGCAGGCAGCGACAGCAGGGCAGCGACATTGCTGCCGGGATGCTCTACAGATATCACCGTCAGACCGTGGGAGGCCAGGTGCTCTGCTAGGTAGGAGAAGAAGCGGCGATCGGCCCCAAACCCGTGGGAAATCACGACTAGCGGGCCGTGGCTGTCTTCGCTCCAGTAGATATCGATGGGAATACTGCGATCGCGGCTGTGGTCGCGCAGCACTAGTTCCCACCGCTCAACTTGGGAAGGGCCAGTGGAGAAGGGATCGGTACCCAGCAGCGGCATGGTCGCTGCTGCCGCCACCGCTGAGTCTTTGCTTAGCACCCGGCTGAGGGCTTTGCTCTCCATTTGTGCTAGGCGAAACTTAGAGGCCAGGGTAAGCAAGGTGCCTACATCAATTTCCAAAGTGTTCTGGGGCATAGCCCGCAAGACGCTGAGTAGGGTTAGCCCCGCCTCTGACGCTGAGATCTGCTCTAAGGTGACCCGCAAATCGGTCGCCGCTACATTGGGGGCGATCGCCTGTAGGGTATCGAGCAGCTGCGCTCCGCCAGGGGTATGTAAAATCTCGTCTAAAATTACCTGGCCAACTTCGGGCTCCAGGGTAATTTCTTCCCCTAGGGCCTGCCGCAGGCTGGCGTTGAGCAAGGGGCGGTACAGTCGCAGCGAGCGAGGCACCTCGCCCGTTTTGGCAAACGCCTGTAGGTCATCTAAACTAACCGTCTGTGATAATCGCCCCAGCCGCACCGTTACCGACTCTGCCGCTAGGGTTGGAGTAGCCAACATTAAGCTACCCGTCAGTAGACCACCCGTCACTAACAGCTGCCCACCCCAGCGCTCCAGCACAAAACGTAGACGGCTTAGGCATGGCGCTGTAGGTTGCACGGCAAAAGATACAAATGCAGGAGCAGTGGGCTAAATCAG
The DNA here is from genome assembly GCA_049645805.1 of Nodosilinea sp. Classification (GTDB taxonomy): domain Bacteria; phylum Cyanobacteriota; class Cyanobacteriia; order Phormidesmidales; family Phormidesmidaceae; genus Nodosilinea. The sequence goes on along the minus strand of JBARUP010000302.1, from coordinate 4,278 downwards.
ACAGCTAGTTAAGACTCTAGAGGCTAGGTTTACCGTACCCATTTTTTCTGTTGGTTAACTTAATCTAAACGACAGCACCCCACGTCGGTGGAGATTAATCGTCAAGTTTTTTTGCGGAGACTTTAATACCTACGAGCCGATGACACGAATTGTTATCGACACCATGGAGTCGGGGGCGGCGGCGACCCTGCTCCAGCTAGAGATAGCTTATGCCCTAGGGTGTGCCGCTGACTCTTAGGGGTGCGCCTATAGATACGGCAGTGGCCAGCACCTTAGGGTTGCTTGGGGCTGACTCCTTTTATCCCAAGGCCGTTGGCTGCTGGTGTAGATAAGACCGCTTGTTCCCGTCGCAACAGCTAGCAAAATCTCCTCTAATGTAAGGTACTAGAGAGTGTAATAAGAGCTAAGCCCTTCATCCGCTGGTGCTATGACAGACAACCAACAGTCCCCAAAGGAAGGCTTTCTCTTCCCTCGCAGCAAGTACTGGGGCGAATTTACCCCACAGCAGCTAGCCTTCAACGCTAATCTGCAAGAGTTTGCTCAGCGGGTTTCCCTCGTGTGCAATCTAGAGACCGGCGGCAAAATGTCGGCTGACGATGCCTACGACGAAATCAAGCGACTGTGGAAAGATCTGAAAAAATCCAAGGCCAACCTGCTCGATGTCGTACCGCCTGAGCTACCGCCCGATGAGCCTGAAGGGTAGCAAGTTGTGGTCAACTCTAAAGCACTGTGCCTAGAACGCCGACGAGGCCAGGTAAAAGCTGACTAAAAATCCAGCGATGGTTGAGAATGTCACCGATCCACCGCCCATCTCGTAGGCTTCGGGCATCATGGTGCTGGCCACCATAGCCAGAATGGCACCTCCCGCCGTGGCCTGGGCTACAGCCAGCATCCAGTCAGTGGCTACGTTAACCATGAGGCTACCCGCCATGGCGGTTAGTCCGCTGAGCAGCACAGCCCCTAGCCACAGGGCCAAAATACGCTGTGATGAGGTACCCGCCTGGCGCATGCCGATAGAACTGGACATCGCCTCAGGAATATTAGAAATGAATACCGCCATCAAGAACGATGCGCCGCTGTGGCCGCTGCCAATGTGAAACCCGATCACCAGCGACTCAGGAATGTTGTCGATTAGGGTACCCACCAAAATGGCTAGAGGGGCTGAGCTCTGGGCCAGTTCTTTGAACTGCTGGTCAGAGATGGGAATATCGACTTCCACATTATCGAGCACCTGTCGCCGCCAGTGGTCGTCGTCAACTAAAACAGGTTTAGCCGTTGTCTGCGTGGTCTCGCGCAGCCGCCGAGCCAAAATGCGGCTTAGCCCGCTGGAGAGCTGAGGCGCGTAGGTGAGCATGGCGTCAAAGTCAGTCTTGTCTAGCTCGTAGAGATCCATAGGGGTTTTAGCCCGTACGGTGGCCGATCGATCTTCGCCTGTCAGGAGAGCCATTTCGCCAAACATCTCGCCAGCCCCCAGAGCGGCTAGTCGCTGTGGCCCCTTAAAAATTTCGGCCTCGCCCTCCACAATTAAAAACATCGAGTCACCAGGGGCACCTTCCAGGCAAAGTACAGTACCCGGATCTACCTGAATGGGCTTGAGCAGGGGAATAACCGCCTGCATTTCTGAGGGAGAAAGGCTGTGAAGCATCTCAATGTGGCCAATGCGATCGAGCACCTCTGAGGCTTCGTCTTGGCGGTGGTGATAAAGAAAACGCCGCGAGGAGGAGGAGTGGCGAATAAAGCCCCCCTGATTATCGATGTAGGTGACAATGACGGTAAATAGAGTACCGCCGAGGGAAAATCCTACCACCAGCGGCCAGAAGCCGCTGCTCTGGTAGGCAGGAAGGGTAATGTCATAGGCAATCGCCGAAAGCAGAGTGCCGCTGCCAAAGGCCATGATGGCCGCTGTTAGCGATCGCGCTGGTCGCCAAGCAATTCCTAAAACCGCTCCTAGGAAAAGACTTGAGGCCCCCAACAACCCTTGTAGTAGCGCAGCAAAAGGAACGCTCATTATTGAAATGACAGGGCATTATGACCAGGTTACTGCACAATGCTCCGCTTCCTGGCAAACTAGAGCCTAGGAAATTACAGGTCAATAGTCTGTCCGCTATGAACCCACCATCCCAGGGCCGCCGCCGCCCTTCTTTTAATCGTCTCAACCGCTCTAAGCGCCCGCACTCTAGCCGCGCGTCGCGGCGGCCCGTTGCCGGTTTGTGGCTGCTCTGCGCACTGCTCTACGCCGCCGCTGGGATGGTCTCAACCGCCCTAGCCGGTCCTTGGGTATGGTTCGGGGCGGCTCTAGGGGCCATAATTCAGTGCATTACGCTGGCTGGACCAGAGGCCTTACAGCGCTTTCGCTGGCTGACCGCTAACCTGCTGGTATTGGGCAGCATCCTAGGAGGCACCGCCCTCGCCGCCGCATTATCTGTTGCTTTTAATCACCTAGGCACTGACAACATCGATGATCTTGCGCTTGGCAAGGCGGTTATGGAAGTAGTGCTTTACAGTCTGCTAGCGGTGATGCTAGCGGTGCTGTGCAGCCTGGCTACAGCTGCTCTAGGCGATCGCCTGCTGCGCCGCAACAGGGGCACCAAGACTAGCCTATTTCTGGTTATAACCGCCCTAGTAGGACTAGCTGTAGGCGGAGGTGTTGGGCTGTTAATTGCCTAAGCAATATCGTAACGGAAACTAAGGGTGGCCCAGCGATCGTGGTGCAGGTCATAGTAACCGGCAGCATCGGGTTGGTCATTAGCAGTAGTGCTAGCGCTGAGGTCTTGTAGCAGCGCCTGCGCTAGCTGTAGCGACTGGCGCACAGAGCGAAAATTCGTTGCTAGAGATAGAGGATTAGAGCCCATTACCGCCAGACAGCGTTCCAGAGGCTGCTTGCTAAAAATGGCGTAGGACTCTACCCAGACGGCTGATCCCGGCAGAGCCCAGCCAGAATCATCCGTGGGGAAGGTGAATGTTTCACCGGGAGCTAGCGGTGTCGCGACCGCGGGCACATCGGCACCGTCGTCGATGAACGTGTCGGGAAGGGTCATCAGGGCTTTGCACTCGCCCCGACTATCAAAACTGAGCCATAGCAGGTGGAGTGGTTGATCTGAGGAGTTGATCAGGCGAAAGCCAATCCGGCTATCGCGGGTCAGAATCAAGGGATTAGCGTCTGCCACAGCCTGGGCTTGCTGAACAACCATAGGCCAGTCAGCACTAGCGCTACGCTCAGTGATCTGAACCAGTAGTGGCCTAGGTTTAGGCCGCACGGATTCGAGCACTGCCGCTGCCCCTAGCTGGGAGGCCGCGTGGTTTTCGGTCAGACGCACCAGCTTGAGGGCTAGCAGAGTCTGCAAATAGGGAGTAAGTCGATGAACAGCCGTTTTGACTGCTTCGTCTCTAGCCAGCATAGTGCCGGGTAGAAGGGTGCGGTTAGGCGCAAACAGCCCGTAGCTGCTTTCTGCAGGGCGGTTGCTGCCTGAGCCAGACACGGTGTCAGTTTCTCCCGGAAGTGCGGCGGTCAGGGTGGGAGTAGGGCCAACGGGTAGGCGGCTAAACAGACAGTCGGCAGCCCTTTCCCCCGCTGTTACCGATGTGACTAGAGGAATACCTGCCAGGGCGCTTGTTGCGTCCACCCGCTCTACTCGCTTGAGCTGGGCATCGAGAGCAACAATTAGATCAATGCCTTGGGGCAGTCGCCGGACCTGCTCAAAGAGAGGTCGATGGGCCAGGGCTGAGAGCGATAAGGTATTGCCTTCAACCGGTTTTACTGAAGCTTTGAGCCCCGTGCGCGAATCTATCACTAGGGGCACCGTCTGCCCCGTGGCAGGCTTTGCCCCTAGGCAAGAACCGGGCTGTAGGTAGCGTAAAACCTGGGGCGGAATGCCCCCTAGCCAGACCGTTGGAGGGCGGGTTTCGCCACCTGGCAGCACGACCCCCGCTCCCGGCGGTAGCTGAGGCGGCAGGCTGTACGCTACTGGACCGGTGCGCGGCGGCAGGCGATCGCTAAAGCCGATATGCTGGTCGGCCCCCACCCATCGCTGCAGCCGCTGCCCGGCGCGATCTAGCAAAACCTGGATAGAGGGATCGGGTTCAGTTTCCCAAAGGCTCTGGGTTAGGGCGTAGGTAAAGACCCCGGCGCTGAAGCCCTCCCACTGGCTTTCTAGCACTAGCCCGCCTGTGTCAGCCGCCCGCAGTACCAAACCGGGCCAGGGCGCGTCTAGTCTCAAGGAAGAACCTGCTGCCGATAGCACCCGACCAGTGGGTATAGTCGGTCGCGACCGTACCCGA
>JBARUP010000301.1:0-2004 GCA_049645805.1 Nodosilinea sp. | reverse complement strand
GACCAGCACCCAGGGATGCTGCTGGGTGTAGGCCTCTAGGGTGCGCCAGGCTAAGGATAAATCTACGCTGCGTCCCTCTAGGGCAGCAGCAAGCGGCGGCGCTAGAGGGGCATCGAAGTACTGAGGCGTAATTGCTTCTAGGCTGACCTCTGGGAAAAACAGGCGCTGGTACAGCTCGCGATCGCCCACCCCCGACTGAAACGGCTTGAGCACTACTGGCGCTTGAGCCGGTCGATACCGCTGCCAGTAGGCCAGCAGGGCGCTAGTTAGAACAGTCTTGCCCACTTCGGTGTCTGTACCTACCACCAGCAGTGCATTTAAAGAGGCCATACCTAATTCGCTGATACCCGCAGAACATAGTTAGACGGGCGAGGTGACGAAACGTCTACCAGGTAGTCGCCGCTGCTGGGCAGCTGTCCTTGCCAAGACAGCACCCGCGAAGCATCGGGAATCATCTCGCCGTTGGGGAAGCGCACGTCGAGAGTAACTGGGCCGCTAACGGTGGGGAGATCCAAGGCCAGCACTTGGCCCTCCTGGGCGTTAATCACGTAGCGGCGAACGCGGCCCTCATTCACCTGTCCCGAGACCTGCACGCTGGTTTGTCCGGGAGGAATCTGGACCCGCTGCTCCGTTACGTTGGGGTTGGGGTTAGACGGGGGAGCAGGCGTAGGTGTAGGCGTAGGCGCAACTACGGGCGGCGGCTCGACGCTGGGCTCGGGTCGAGGGTCTACCGAGGGGCTCGGCTCGGGCAGAGCGCTGAGGCTGACCTCTAGCTCGTAGTCGCTCTGCTCTAGCCCCTGGACGGGACTCAGCTGTAGCGTATACTCCCCATCGGCGGGCAGAGTACCCTGCCAGTTCAGCACCCGCTGGGCCGAGCGCTGGGCTGGCTGTCCCTGATCGTCCAGCACCGTTAGCAACACCCCTTCACCCCGCATTCTGGCCATTAGTACCTGTCCTTCGGTGGCGTTAAACCGGTAGTTGATGGTTTCGTTACGGCGCAAACTGCCGGTCACCGTGCGGTTTTCACCAGGGGCAATAGACAGGTTTTGGTCGTATTCAATGGGGCTACTCTCAGGGGTCGGCTCGGGAGTTGGCTCAGCAGTGGGTTCAGGGACTGGATCAAGCGTAAGCTCGGGGCTGGGGACAGGGCTCGGCTCGGGAGTGCGGTTTAGCAGGCTGACTACCGTCCAGCCGCCTAGCCCCGCTAGCAGGGCCAGAGCCCCGCCAATAACAGCCACCGCCCACGGATTTTCCCACACCGAAGCGGGTTCGACGACGGGCACCGGGGCCACCGTACGAGTGGCAGGAGCCGGCCTCGGTGCTGAAGCGCCCACCTGGGTTGGCTGGTACCGCCGCCCAACGGCAACGGTTCTCACCTGAGACGGAGGCGGGGGCGCAGCTGTCCGGCCTGGCGTAGTCACCCCAGTTCCTAGAGCCTGAGCCATTTCGCTGACCGACTGGTAGCGATCGCCCGGTCGGTAGCTGGTAGCGCGCTGCAGCACCTGCACCAGCCCCGGACTTAGAGTATTGGGTAATCTCCAGCTCAGGTTGACATCATCAAAGACCTCCTGAGGCTCTTTTCCGGTCAGCATTACAATAGCTGTCACGGCCAGGGCGTAGAGATCGCTGCTGGGATAGGCTCGGCCCGACTGCATCTGTTCACTGGGGGCATAGCCCAGCTTGCCCACTGAGGTCGCCTGGCTGTGGGAACCAGGCGGCTGAATGCGGGTGACCACCTCTTTAACCACTCCAAAATCGATCAGCACCGGCAGGTCATCGGCGCGGCGCTGCATAATGTTGTCGGGGCTAATATCGCGGTGAATAATACCCTTGCTGTGGATATGGGCCAGCACCGGCAAGATTTGCTGTAAAAACTGTCGTACCTCCGCCTCTGAGAAGGTCATACCCTGCTGCAGGCGCTGATTAATCAGGTCGCGGTAGGTAACGCCATCGATATAGTCCTGAACTAGGAACAGACGCTGATCTTCCTCAAAAATGGCCTGA
>JBARUP010000300.1:0-3645 GCA_049645805.1 Nodosilinea sp. | reverse complement strand
GGTCACACCACATTTGGCCTTCCATGGTGCCCATTAGCAGCGCTTTGGCAGCCTTGGGGTTAGCGTCGACCCAGTCGGCCCGCATACCCAGGGCTTTCTCGGGGTGGTTCTTCCAAATTTCTCCGGTGGTCACCGCGTTGTAGCCAACATCTTGGTTGACGGTTTGGAGCGGCCAGGGTTCGCCCACGCAGTAGGCATCCATGTTGCCAACTTTGGCATTGGCCACCATCTGGGGGGGCGGTACTACAATCGTCGAGATTTCTGCGTCGGGATCAATGCCGCCTGCCGCCATCCAGTAGCGAATCCACAGGTCGTGGGTGCCACCGGGAAAAGTCATGGCGGCTTTTAGCTCTTTGCCGTCGGCCTTGCGCGACGCAAATGCCTCCTTGAGCGGCGAGCTATCTAAGCCCACATTCAGATCGGTGTAGTCATTGGACAGGCAGATACCCTGACCATTAACGCTGAGCCGAGCCAGAATGTACATCGGCACTTCCTTGCCGTCGGTGACGGTGCCAGCAGAAATTAGATAGGGCATGGGCGACAGAATGTGGGCACCGTCGATACCGCCGCCGCCAGACCCCAGCACCAGGTTGTCGCGGGTAGTACCCCAGGAAGCCTGCTTCTCAATCGACACGTCGGGCATGCCGTACTTGGCATAAAACCCCTTCTCCTTTGCAATAATCAGCGGAGCGGCATCGGTAAGCGCAATGAACCCCAGCTTGGCGGTAGTCGTCTCAGGAGTATCAGCAGGGTCGAGAGCGACTTCGGTAGAATCTGCGGTGGATTCTGATGAAGCAGCTTGGTCAGTAGGCTGAGATTGACCGCACGCGTGAAGCAGCACGGTTCCGGCAGCGGCGGTGCCGCTAGTCATCAAAAATCTACGGCGATTTAGTCGAGTCATGTTGCACTTACTCCAAGGATATGCAAAGCAGTAAATTACAGAGAGAAGCAGTTAAAAATGCCTGTTTGCCGTTGTGCTAGTTCCAAAGCGAGTCCAAGATCTACACTTACCTAAAATTCCTGCCGCTATGGCTGATAGGCTTTGCCATTTCGCAAGAGCAAAAACTACTCAACTAGATTGCAACAACGTTAGTAGAGAAAACAGATGCTTTTGTCACAGACTTTGGCTTTGGGCTTATTTTTATAGCAGCACCATGTCTGAGCCATCACCAGCCAACTCAGCGCAGTGCTAAGCGGTCAACTTACGCTGCCGAAGCAGCGCTCTGGATCTCGCTTCAGTGCAGAAGTGAAGTTCTAATCATAGAAAAACTTCAGATTCCAAGCTGAACTTGACATAACATTCCAAAACGGCAGCCTCGCAATTTTGCAGCTTTTAAAGGTGCTGAGCAAAAATCAGCATTTCTGCGCTTTCGTATCTCAGCATTAAAGTTAAGTTATTCAAACTTCGCGGCACGTTTTGTATTTTTAGTTACGCTTTGCCCTTATTCATCCTTAGATTGCATGGTGAATATGTAGGATTTGCATAATCTTTATAGTTGCTCCGGCCCAAAAAGGGCATCGATCGCCCTCAGCAAAGCCCTGCCGGTCGGGTAAGCGCTAGCGTTCCGCTATGGGCGGAGGTCAATTCTCGAGGCAGTAGTCTAAGTAGCTGGGCTAATTCAAATATAGGATGGGTTAGCGGTAGCGTAACCCATGCGGGCGTTAGGTTTTGTTCCTCAACCGCAACCTACACGGTCTTATATTTGATCGGGTCTTCCTACTTACAAGCGGTTCGCCTTTGCAGTGCCAAAGAAGCGCCGACGCGGTTTGGCCACCCCATCACGGTTTTAAGAAGACCGGCCTCCTGCCTTGATGCTGGCCGCTAGCGCAGGAAGACGGTCTCTGAAGCTCGCAGAATCCAGGTGTGGAGCTAGCTATGCCCCGGTCGCACTAATCTGTCCTGAGCTACAAACCTGGGGCTACAAGAACTTGTTGGCCATACCGATTAGCCCCGCCATCTGGCCCAGGTCAACCTCACCAGAAAGCACTTTTTGCAGCAGCCCACCGCCTCTGGCGTTCGAACCCTTAACCAAAAACTGAGCGATCAGCGGAGTTACACTTTTGACCATGGCTGGGTCGACCCCTACTTGCTGAGCGATCGCGACGATCTGCTCAGAGGCCAGCAGCTTTTCGATCGCACCCGTAGCCGCCACCGACTGCAGAATGCCCATGAGCGACCCGGCGTTTCCCTGGCCCTTGGCCTGCAGCACGTTCTGAAAGCTGCTAGCGATCCCGCCAATTTTGTTATTCTCTACTGGCTCAGTATTGAGGCTGCCCAAGATAGATCCCATCAAGCCTCCGCTGGCTTCGGTATCTTGGCTGGCGATCGCCTGATTGACTATACCCATCAAATCCATCACGTTGTCCTCTGTAGCGTTGCTTAACGTACCGTGTCTCGAATAGGCTAAGACCTTTCCTCACGGGCGGCAAGGCCGGAGGCGGCGGCGTACGTACCCCAGTCGGCCTTACCGCTAGCATGGTTAAGACTACGGCTAAGTCAGCGAGGGCATCAGTTGTGGCGAGGGCATCAGTTGCGGCTAGGTCATGAGCAGGCTGAGCTGGTGACCACTGGGGTCAGGTGCCGTGGGCTTGGGTTTCTGCCGTCGCGATCGCGGCTGCACGGCTGTGCGAGATTCAAACCAGGTTCGTAGGGTAGCGGCTTCATTGGAGCCTAGGTCAGCTAACGCTAGCGCCGCCGGAAATAGCTCGTCAACAGGGTGGCTAGCCCAGGCTACTTCACCACCGTAGAGATCGGTGCCAAAAGGGGTGAGATCGCGGGGCATGGAGGCCAAAAGCGGCAGCAGGCTGCTGGCGTGGAGGAACTTTTCGCGCTGAGTCTCGAACTGCTTGACTCGTCGCTGACGGGCGGCTTTGTAGTTGAGAATGGGGGCCGGATAGCCCGAAAGCGTAGGCGGACTGCCCAGCTGCTGGGCGGGTACATCGGCTAGCTCAGGCACCCAGCGGTGGATAAACTTGCCCTCCGGGTCACAGCGGTCTATGGCCACCTGTCCAGGGTTGTAAATTCGGGTCCAGGTCTTGTCAATGCAGTGGGTAACGCCCGCCTGCATAGCCCACTGGTAGTGGTCGATGGGGCAGTCGCCGTCGATTAAATGGCGCATGAAGTGCAGTGCCCCGTAGCGCCAGTCGATGCCGCCTAGGTTGCTCAAAAAGCTGGCGTAAATGGCGCGGGTGCGAAAATTCAGCGCTAGGTAACCCCCGGTGGCCTGGAGACAGCGGGCGGCAGCATCCACGATAGGGAAGCCGGTCTGTCCGCTTTGCCAAGCTTGGTAGAGGTCGCTATCAAAGGCCCAGCTGTCGTCGTCAAAGGTGCTGTAGAGCGATCGCAGCTCTAGCTGCGGCAGGTAGCGAAACCGCTGGGCGAATCCGTGTCCCCACCGAAGCCGAGAAATAAGCTGCTGATGGCTGCGGCGCACCCGGCTATCTCCCCAGTCGGGGGTCTGGCGAACGGTCTGCACACACTCTCGCACTGAGATGACGCCAAATTTAATATGGGGGCTGAGGCCTGTGGTTACCTCAGCACTGGGGTAAGAGAGCTGCCAGTAGTAGCGATCGGCCTTATCGGCGAGAAAGTCGTGCAGCAGGTTACGGGCAGCAGCGGTGCTGGCGGGGGGGATGGGCTTGGAG
>JBARUP010000299.1:0-6325 GCA_049645805.1 Nodosilinea sp. | reverse complement strand
ATCGCCCTCCATGGCGTGGGCCGTTACCAAAATCACGGGCAGTCGGGCTGTAGTGGGGTCAGCCTTCAGCAGCTGAGTAATTTTAATGCCGTCCATGGGCTTGCCCTGGTACATGCTGTGGGCTAGCGATACATCCATCAAGATCACGTTAACTTCACCACTGCGAGCAATGGACATAACCTCTTCTACATCTTCGGTGTGCTTCACGGCTAGGCCGCCGCGCTTGGTCAGAATCTTAGAAAATACTCGAGCGTTTACCATGTCGTCCTCAACCAGTAAGACGGTCTTCATCGCGTGTGTCTATCCCTGCTATTGAAAAAGTATGGTAGTAAAACGTAAGTTTGGATGATGACGCAAATTGTTCTAGGCACAGGTTGTACGCCTGAAGTAAGCCGCTAAATGCCTGAACTAGGTATAACTAAGCTAGGTTCTCTAAAGCCTACAACCCAAGCCATATAGACTAGCATGCCCAAATGATTGCTACTTCCGCGAGCCTGCCTACAAGCTACAACATGGCCAAGGCCAATCCATTAAGGCAGTTTAAATTTGACTTATAACTGGACCATAAACTGAATCTTAATCCGTTGTTTTGAGCCGACCCTATGGCTAAACTCAACTACTACCCGGTCTAAACCACCGAACGTCTCATCCAGGAACCTCGACCATGGCCGATCAACTCGACATCCTTGCCTCCGGGCAAATTGTGCCCACCTCGCTTCATACCGAGGTGCAGCGGTCGTACCTGGAATACGCCATGAGCGTGATTGTGGGCCGCGCCCTGCCCGACGTGCGCGACGGCTTAAAGCCGGTGCACCGTCGTATTCTCTACGCTATGCACGAACTGGGGCTTACTCCCGATCGGCCCTACCGCAAGTGTGCTCGCGTGGTAGGCGACGTGCTGGGGAAGTACCATCCCCACGGCGATCAGGCTGTGTATGACGCCCTAGTGCGCATGGTACAAACTTTCTCTAGCCGCTACCCGCTGCTCGATGGCCACGGTAACTTTGGCTCAGTGGACAACGACCCCCCCGCGGCCATGCGCTACACCGAAACGCGCCTGTCGCCGGTCAGCAATGAGGCCATGCTGGGCGACATCAGCGAAGCCCTAGTCGACTTTATCGACAACTTCGACAGCTCTCAGCAAGAGCCGGTGGTGCTGCCTACCCAGCTGCCTACCCTGCTGCTGAACGGGTCTTCGGGTATCGCCGTTGGTATGGCCACCAACATTCCGCCCCACAACATGAGCGAAGTAATTGACGGGCTGGTGGCGATGATCGATCGCCCGACGCTTTCTGATGACGAACTCTTTCGCCTGATCCCTGGCCCCGACTTTCCCACCGGGGGAGAAATCATCGGTACCGACGGTATTTTAGACGCCTACCGCACCGGGCGAGGCAGCATTCCCGTTCGCGGTATTTGTCGGTTTGAGGAGGTTCACCCCGGCAAAGGGCGGCAGCGGCGCAACGCCATCATCACCACCGAACTGCCCTACCAGGTAAACAAGGCCGGGTGGATTGAGAAGATCGCCCAGCTAGTTAACGCCGGACGACTGGAGGGGATAGCCGACATTCGAGACGAGAGCGATCGCGACGGCATGCGAGTCGTGATTGAGCTCAAGCGCGATGCTCCGGCCCAGCGGGTGCTGCAAGACCTTTACCGCACCACTCCCCTGCAGACCAACTTCGGCGTTATCATGCTGGCGCTGGATGATGGTCAGCCTCGTCAGATGGCCCTGCGCGACGTAATGCAGGCGTTTCTCGACTTTCGCGAGACTACCCTCACTCGCCACTACGAGCACCAGCTCGAAAAAACTGAGTCTAAGCTCCACATTACCGAGGGGCTGCTCACGGCCCTCAACAATATCGACGCTATCATCGATATCCTGCGCAACGCCCCTGATGGCACCACGGCTAAGCAGACGTTTCAGCAGCGGTTTGACCTCAGCGAGCGCCAGTCTGACGCTATTTTGGCTATGCCCCTGCGCAAGCTCACCGGCCTGGAGCGTCAGGGCCTAGAAACCGATTTTACCGAGCTAGCCCAGCGTCGCAGCGAGCTCCAGAACCTGCTCGCCGATCGCAAAGAGCTGCTCAAGGCGATGAAAAAAGAGCTGCGGTCCCTAAGAAAGAAGTTCAGCGACCCGCGCCGCACCCGCATTCAGACCGAGGCAGAGCGGGCCGAAGAGTCGCAGCAGCTAGAGGAAATCATTGCCGAAACTGTTGAAGAAGAAGTGGTGGTGGAGTTCTCTCAGAAGGGCTACGTGCGGCAGTACAGTCAAAGGTCTTACCAGCGGCGGCAGGCCCGACTCGAAACCGACACCAACTCTAAGCTCCACGCCATTGAGGACGACCCCGTCGTGCAGGTAGAAGTCGCCCTAACCACTCAGGAGGTTTTGTCTCTCACCCGCGACGGCCGCGCCTTTACCGTTGGAGTAGACAGTATTCCGGCTAACCCGCGTCAGGGCAAGGGCGCACCGCTGGTGAATCTGCTGCCCAGCTCGGTGCCCTCTGACGCCGATGCTATTGTGGCTCAGTTTGTTATCCGCGACGACCTGCTAGAGCACGACCTCATTCTTGTCACTCGCAAGGGCAAAATCAAGCGCGCTCCGCTGAAAGAATTCACCAGCCTCACCGGGCGCGGCTTGACCGCGATGAAGGTCAAAGATGGTGATGAGCTGGCCTACGTCACCCTAGCTGAAACCGGAGACGACCTGGTGCTGGGCACAACAGGCGGGCGGCTGCTAAGGTTCCCCATCGATGACGACAATTTGACGATCATGGGCCGCGCCGCTCAAGGCCCCCAGGGCATTCGCATGGGCAAGCAAGAAACCCTAGCGGGCTGCGTGCGAGTGCAGTCGAGCAAAGACTGCCTGGTGTTGGTATCGGCAGCGGGCTACGCCAAGCGGCTGCCCATTGAGGGTATGCGAGTGGCTAAACGAGGCGATATTGGCACCCAGTCGTTCCAGTTTGGCCTCAAGGGCGATCGCTTGGTAGCGCTGCTGCCAGCGCTACCCCAAGACGCCGTGACGATATTTACCAGCGGCGATCGCGTGGCAGTAGTGCCTGTAGACACGGTGCCGCGTCAGGGGCGCACGGGGGAAAGTAAGCGCATTGTTAAACCCAACAAGGGAGAAGCTATCACCCGGGTCATTCGGGTGACTGTGCCGACTCAGAGTGCCTCTACTGAGGAAGAGTAGGCCCAATCTAAGCACTTGGCCTTCAAAGCCGCCGTTATTAGGCGTATTATCCAAACAGAAAACGGGTTGACGCCGCTGTACAGCGGTCAAGCCGCTTCATCCTGTGGATTCTATGCTGCTGTTCCCTCGCCTAATCTACCGTGGCCCACGTTGCAATTAAAAACGTCTACAAAACCTTTCCTAAGCCGCGCCAGGCTCACCCAGCCGGGGAGACAAGTCTAGACGATTACGAAGCGGCGGCGGTGCTTAAACGCATCAACCTCACCGTCAACGACGGCGAGTTTATGGTGCTAGTTGGCCCCTCAGGCTGCGGCAAAAGCACGCTGCTGCGGCTGATTTCGGGACTAGAGAGCGCTACCGGCGGCAGTATTTGGGTGGGCGATCGCAAGGTCAACGACCTGCCTCCCAAGCAGCGCGACACCGCTATGGTGTTCCAAAGCTACGCCCTCTATCCTCACCTGTCGGTATACAACAACCTGGCCTTTGGCCTGCGCCGCATGGGCGCTGACCTGGAGAAGTCGCTTCCTGAGCTTGACTCTAGGGAAAATCCTCTTTCCATTAGCGAGTCGCCAGCCAACCAGGAGCTGGAGCGTCTGCTGAGCGAAAGCCGCTGGTGGGAAAAGCCCCTGGTTTCGGTGACCCGGCGACTGCCCCCCGGTTTGCGCTACGTCTCTGAAGCTGAGCAGCTGATCGACAAGCGAGTGCAGTCGGTGGCCAGAATGCTGCAAATCGATCGGCTCCTAAACCGATATCCTCGGCAGCTCTCGGGTGGACAAAAGCAGCGCGTGGCCCTGGGCCGGGCGATGGCCCGCAACCCGCAGGTGTTTTTGATGGACGAACCCTTGTCTAACCTAGACGCCAAGCTGCGGATGGAGACCCGCGCTCAGATCGTCAATCTTCAGCGACAGCTGGGTATCACCACTATCTACGTCACCCACGACCAGATCGAAGCCATGACCATGGGCCACCGGATCGCGGTGATGAACCAGGGCCAGATTCAGCAGGTAGCCTCGCCGCTCGATCTCTACAACCGCCCGGCTAATCGCTTCGTAGCCGGGTTCATTGGCTCGCCCCCGATGAACATTGTGCCGGTGCAGGTGCAGGCTCCGTTTCTGCTGACGCATCCTGAATTTCGGCTGTCGCTGCCTAGCCACTGGGACGATCGCCTGCTGCCCTACGCCAGTCGAGAGGTTCTGCTCGGGATTCGTCCTGAGCACCTGAGCCTGGCCCTGCCCGCTCCCAAAAACATTTGCGGCCGCATCACTCACCTCGAAGCCCTGGGCAGCGAAACCTATCTGACGGTGCAGACTGAGCATTTAAGGCTGCTGGCAAAGGTTTCGCCGGACGAGGCGGTGCGGATTGGGGATGAAGTCTGGCTAGCGATCGCTCCCGAAAAGGCTCACCTGTTCGACCCGGTGAGCGAGCTTTCTTTGTGGAATTGACCCATCGCAGGCGCTAGCCACCAACACTAAGGAGATTTTTGAGAAAGAAAATACCCCGAGGTAAGGACTCAAGGCCTGCGCTCTTTAGAGAGAGCCCGAATTTTAGGTGTTTTTGCTGCCAGAATTCTCCTAAGGCTAAAACTCTAGTTCGTATTCCACTGAAACTATATTGTCGCCGGCAAGATTAGTGGTGCCTCGGGCTCGAATCTGCTCGCTCAGGCGGTAAGACAGGCCTACCTGAGGCGGCTGATTGTTGTTGAGAATTTCGAGCACGTCAACGCTGATAGCAGGGCCTAGGTCAAAGGCGGCTTCAACGCCGATGCCGATGCCAACGGTGCTGTCGGTGGCGGTATCGGTGGTGGGAAAGATGCTGAAGGACCGCAGGCCGACGGTGTTGGCAATGCGATCGCCAATACCAGCTAGCGTACCGGCTCCCAAAAAGCCCGCGAACTGGGTCAGCGATGCGCCATAGACATTGCTAACGACGCTGCTGCCCAGCAGGGCCAGCAGCTCCTCCTGACTGCGGGCGGGGCGACTGGTGAGCGCTAGCAGCTCGCTCGCCTGGCCAACGGTGTCTTGAATCTCGCTGGCGTAGCCGTAGGCGGTAGCAAAAACCGAGACAAACTCTACTTGGCCAAAGGCGGTAATCTCTGAAGACTGAGTAGTTTCGGCGCTGTTGAACGAGTTGGTAGTAGTGACATTGACCACGTCGGTATCTCGCACTCTAGCCTGCATACGCACGTCTAAGAAGGGGTCTAGCCCGCGTTCAGGATAGAACGTAGCGGTATTTTGAGCATTCCGCACTAGGCGGAACTGGGATGAGAACAAATTAATCCAGCCGCTGTCTAGGGTGATCACACCGCTGGGCTGAAGCTCATCGAGAGTGCCGTTAACCTCAAGGCTGCCCGAGGCGGCAATGTAGTAGAAAGGCTGACCGACGATGGTGAGGCCATCCGTTAAGACTACGTTGAAGTTGCTCAGCCTAACCCGGTCGAGCGGTCCCTCGAGACTCGATCGGTCAGTATCGGGTAGGTCAAAGCCGTCGACATCGGCTCGGTAGTCCTCAATGTAAAGGGGCAAGGGCTCTTCTACCAGAGCGTTATCGGCTCCTTCTAGCTCAGCGCTGGATGATGCCCCAGCCTGACCCAGCAGACTGTTGGCCCGGACGACACCATCTCCTACCTGCATGGTGCCTGTGACAACCGGATTGAGCAAAGCCCCAGCAACTAATACCTCACCGTCTAGCTCGGCCTCAATGAAGCCTTCGTAGTCAATATCAACCTGATTGATAACGACAGACAGCCCCTCTGCGGCAGGAGGCACCTGCTTCGGAGCGGCTGTCAGGCTGACGGTTGTTCCCTGAACAGGCAGCCGACCGCTAGCCACAATGTCGCCGCCGCCGTAGTTAGCCTGAAGCTGCTCAACCAGCACCTCCTCTAGATTAAACCGAATGCTGCCGGTCAGGTCGGTAACCGGCTGAGACAGCGCCGTACTGGCTAGTATGCCATCGCTAAATTCAGCTTGACCCACCACTACCGGGTCAGCCAGGGTGCCTCCCACCCGTATATTTACGCGACCTTGGCCCCCCTGCCAGCTAATTTGCTCGTCGGAAACCAGGTTCAGTAGTTCTAGCCCCTCGTCTTCTAGGTTTGCCTGCACGCTGATCTGGTCGGTGTTGGGCTGGACGGCC
>JBARUP010000298.1:0-5101 GCA_049645805.1 Nodosilinea sp. | reverse complement strand
GCACTTAGCTGACTATGAATCGATTATTCTTTTGGGGACTTTGGCTGGGGCTTACTTTGTATGCGTTTATACTCGCGCCGCCTAGTCAACCCGATACCGCCGGTCTAATTCTTCGCCTCTCTACAGGCGCTTGGGAAGGTATTAATCCCGCTGTTGTAGCGCTGTTCAACGCCATGGGTATTTGGCCCGTGGTCTATGCCGCTTTGGTACTGCTTGATGGCCACGGTCAAAAACTGTCAGCCTGGCCCTTTGTGCTAGTGTCGTTTGCGGTAGGTGCTTTTGCGCTGCTGCCCTATCTAGCTCTACGGCAGCCCAGTCAGAGCATCCAGGATCGCAGCTGGCTGCTCCGGCTGCTCGAGTCGCGCTGGCTAGGAGCGCTGCTAGCGGCTGGGGCGATCGCGCTGGCTAGCTTTGCGTTACTCAACGGTAGCTGGGCCGATTTTTGGCAGCAGTGGCAGACTAGCCGCTTCATCAATGTTATGTCGCTAGACTTCTGCGCTCTGTGGCTGCTGTTTCCGGTGCTGCTGCGCGACGACATGACCCGCCGAGGGTTAACTCAGCCCTGGGTGTCGGCAGCCGTGCTGGCGCTGCCGCTGGTAGGAGCGTGTCTATATCTCACCCTAAGGCCAGCGTTAGATGAGGCTGTCTCGGCTGAGATTGCTGGAGCAACGGACTAGATGAGGTGTTAAGAAGCGCCTAGACCCGGCTCCTTATCCATTCAATCCTACCCTCGCGTCCCTACCGCCATATTCTGCAGCCGCCCCAGGGTTCGCTGCACCGACGACAGCGCCTGTTGCTCGCCCTGAGCTTCGAGGTAGGCGCTGGCTCGCTCTAGATCGGCGATCGCCCGCTGCCGATCGCCCTGGCTTTGATAAGCTGCGCTGCGGTAGCAGTAGGGCAGCGCAATGGAATCACCGCAGGCAATGGCATCGCTGTAGTCGCGTACAGCCCCTTTTAGGTCTCCTAGCTTTTGCAAGGCGCTACCTCGGTACACATAGGCCATAGGCAGATGGGGCTTGAGGGCAATAGCCTGAGCAAAGTCGGCGATCGCGGTATCGTAGCGGCGCTGCTCTAGGCGCAGCCAGCCTCGGTTGCAGTAGGGGGCGAAGAGCTGGTCGTTTTGAACAATAGCTTCGTTGAGATCAATTTCGGCGGCCTCTGCCCGGTTTAGTTCGAGCTGGGCAACCCCCCGATTGTTCAAGGCAATAGCGTGGTCGGGCCGCAGCTGAAGCACCTGGTTGTAGTCGCTGATTGCGCCGGGCTGATCGCGCAGATCGTGGCGGGTGGTAGCTCGATTAAAGAAGGCTAGCGCATCACCAGGAGGAATAGTTGGGTCACGAAAGCGCTGCACAAGGGCCTGTACCACAGCCGGTTCGGCAGTGCGCAGCTTAGCTTCTAGGTCAGGAATGACGGTACTTTGGATCGGCAGCGCCTTGAGACTGACGACGGCGTAGGTATTCTCTGGGGGGGCGCTGCTGCCGCTGTCGCAGACCAGATAGCTCTCGGCAGTACCCATAATCTTGAACTTGAAACGATCGGGGTAGGTCTCGCGCAGGGGTAAAAGCTGATTGAGGGCCGCCTTGAGCAGCTGTAGCTGGCTTGACTCAGTCCCCCAGCGCTGGCTAATGCTCCAGGTCAGGCGGCCATCGTGCTGGTCACCGCGATGACACCAGCCCATCTCAAGCTCACCGCCTCGCTCCAGCAGCTGACTAAACTGATTGAGGAGACTGTCATCAATGTCTAGGTAGCTCGCCCAGGGCCACACCACTAGCACTCGTCGGGTGGCGGTCATAAGGGCAGCTTCTAGCGCTTGGCGGCTGGGCATAGCCTGGGAAGCGACTCCGGTGGCTACAGGTAGGTCAATGATCCAATCGGATAACGGGGCTGCGGCCTGGGACTGAGGCAGATCCTGACGGGATGTGTGGAGGTCAGTCTCGGTTTGCTGCACCCGACGCGCTAGCTGCATCAGGGCTTTGCGGTTGGCGACGTCAACTGGAGCAGCCATCTGGTCAGTGAGATGCTGCTGCCGTTCGGAGAGCGATCGCGTCACTCCTTCAAGCTGAGCAACCTGGGCCTTGACCTGCCCCAGATACTGCGACACCACCTGCTGCACCTGCTCCTGGGTGTGGCCTGCCGTTTCTTGACGACTAACCTGCTGCCTCAGGTGCTGCACCTCAGCGGTCAGCCGCTCCAGCTCGGCGGTGCTGAGAGACGGAGCTGAGGCCGCCCCAACTGTACCCACCGGAATTTTAGTGAGAGCTTGCTCTAGCTGAGCCTGCTGACGAGCCAGATCCTTAACGTGGTCAACCAGCTGGCTAAATTCTGACTGGGGTACGAGGGCCGCCATAGCCTTGACTATTTCCCCCATTTCAGTACGATACTGGGCCGGACTACTGATTTCAGGCAGCTCCTGCCGACGGCGATCGATCTGCCCTAGGGCATCCCGCAGATTGGCGACCAAAACATGAGTTTCAGCCCGCAGGTTTTCTAGACTCACGCGGGTCTGCATAAGATCGGTCCTGACCTGGCAGAGCTTGTTTTCGGCTGCTTCTACTCGAGGAGTAGTAGCTAGTCGGTGCATCTGGGTAGTGAGGCTTTCGCAGCTAGCCTTAGCCTGCGCCGCCTGCTCCTGGAGCTGATTAACCTGCTGGCCGATGTTGGTCAGGTCTAGGGCAGCCAGCGACTCTAGGCGCTGATCAACGTGGGCTTTCAGCCCGCTGATTTCCTTTGAGAAGCGAATAAACGCATGGTTATTACGAGCCATTACGGTTCGCTGAAAATTGGTCAAGGCCTCGGGCGAGGGCAGCGCTGTTACCTGTTTACTCAGGTTAGTTAGCCGATGGCTGGTCTGGCGATGCTGGCGGGCCAGCTTTTCTTGGGCTTCTTCTAGCTGCTGTTCGACTCGGGTGCGGTTGAGTAAACCAACGGCAGCCAGCACCGTCAGGGGAGCCGAAGCTAGAGCAACATTTTGAGCGGCAACCGATGCCACAGCACCGATACCAGACCCTACTACTAGGGCTCGTTCGGCTCTAGTTAACCAATGATTATCAGCCACGTTATGTCCCCTGATGATATTTAAAAACGCGTGGGCAACGCGGTGATTTAGAGGGGGGGCTTTGGGATGCTTCACCGCTACTGACTTACTCTTCGCAGTGAGGCTAAGTCGTCAGGATATTTTTTCTCCCAAGGACTGGGATAAGGGAGCGGAGGAGTGAGAGAGTAGATAGGTGAGCCTGGCCTGGCTCAAGCAACTAGTTGACGAGCAATCACCCCACAGCGGATTCCGTTTGACAGGAAGATGTTTGGGGGTTCTTTCCTAAGGTCAGGGATTCATTATTGAAATTTATCAATTGATGATGAAAAACAAATTGAACTTAATCAATTCGCCTCTTCCTTTTTAGGACAGGCATTGGCTAAACTCTATTCAAATAGGTTTAGCTCTATTCAACTG
This sequence comes from Nodosilinea sp., assembly GCA_049645805.1. GTDB lineage: Bacteria > Cyanobacteriota > Cyanobacteriia > Phormidesmidales > Phormidesmidaceae > Nodosilinea. Next base: position 1,650 of record JBARUP010000298.1, on the reverse strand, counting down.
AGTTATCGATTGACTTGAGTCAATCGTCTCTTGAGATCTCTTCCACAGCTGGGGTGTTTGCCTCTGCCCCTGCCAGCAACGTTTTAATACTTTCTTTCCTGAGGTTTTCCCGACTATGACCCCAATTTTGGCTCAAACCAGCTGGCTGATTCCGCTGTATCCGCTGATGGGAGCGCTGCTGACGATTCCGTGGTCGCCTGCGATGATTCATCGCACCGGGCCACGCCCGGCAGGCTATATCAACATTGTCACTACGGCGCTGGCCCTGACCCACAGCCTGCTGGCATTTCTCGCCTTTTGGGGCAAGTCGTCGCCACAGTTCTTTTTCGCCCCCTGGCTGAACGTGGCAGGGCTAGATCTAACAATTCCCCTCGAAGCCTCAGCGATTACTCTAGGAGCCTGCGTGCTGATCACGAGCCTCAATCTGCTGGCTCAAATCTACGCCGTGGGTTACCTAGAAATGGACTGGGGCTGGGGTCGCTTCTTCGCCATGATGGCCCTGTTTGAGGCGGGTCTGTGCGCCCTAGTGCTGTGCAACTCGCTGCTGTTTGCCTACATGCTGCTGGAGATCTTGACCCTCGGCACCTATTTGCTGGTGGGCTTTTGGTACAACCAGTCGCTGGTGGTCACCGGAGCGCGAGATGCCTTTCTGACCAAGCGGGTGGGCGACCTGGTGCTGCTGATGGCGGTATTGGCCATCTATCCCCTGGCCCACACCTGGGACTTTCGAGAGCTGGCGGCCTGGGCCCAAACCGCAGACGTAGACCCTAGGCTAATCACGCTGATTTGTATCGGACTGGTCGCTGGACCCATGAGCAAGTGCGCTCAGTTTCCCCTGCACCTGTGGCTTGATGAGGCGATGGAAGGACCGCTGCCCAGCACTATTCTGCGTAACGCGGTGGTGGTGGTTACCGGAGTGTGGATACTAGTTGAGCTAGAACCGGTCATCTCGCTGTCGTCGACGGCCTCGGCTTTTGCGATCGCCGTTGGTGCCATTACCGCAGTCGGCGCGACCCTAATCTCGGCGGCTCAGGTGGATATCAAGCGCGTGCTCTCTTACCTCAGCAGCGCCTACATGGGGCTGATGTTTATTGCCGTTGGTGCCCACTTGCCCGGCGCTGCTCTGCTGCTGGCCCTCATCTATGCCCTGGCCATGGCGACTTTAGTCATGGGAGCGGGCTCAATTATTGTCAACGTTACTACCCAAGATCTGACCCAAATGGGCGGGCTGTGGGGACGTCGACCGGTTACTGGCTTAGCCATGATGGCTGGCGCTGCTGGCCTAGTGGCCCTGCCGCCCCTGGGTGGCTTCTGGGCTCTGCTGGCGCTGGTCTCGGGACTTTGGCAAAGCGATCGCGGTTTGCTCGTCGCCCTGGTACTGCTGGTGAACTGGCTGGCTGCCTTTAGCCTAGCCCGCATGGTGGGGCTAATCTTTGCCGGTGAACCCCAGCAGATGACTATCCGCGCCCCCGAGCCCCTGTGGCTGATTGTGCTGCCGATGATGATTGTCGCAGGCTTTACGCTGCACCTGCCTGTAGTTATGGCTCAGCTTCGCCTGCTGCCCGCCTGGGCTGAGGTCAGCAAAGACATGGCCCTATTGGTTACCTGGTCAAGTATTCTGGGCGCAGCGGTTGGCACTCTGCTCTACGT
>JBARUP010000297.1:0-4629 GCA_049645805.1 Nodosilinea sp. | reverse complement strand
ATTTTAAAGATGCAGGTAAACATTATAAGGTTCATGATATTTTTTCCATTTGTCCTGCCGATATTCCTGACACGATACTTGCAACAGCATCATTTCCCTGTGTTGATTTATCTTTAGCAGGTAATTTAAAAGGTATTAATGGACGGCATTCCAGCGCTTTTTGGGGATTCACCCAAATCCTTGATGGTCAAGCAAATAAGCCTAAGATTGTGATGCTGGAAAATGTAGCTGGGTGGCTAACATCAAATAGCGGACAAGACTTCCGAATCACCATTCAAGAATTGAATCGGCTAGGTTATGCGTGTGATGTTTTCGCTATCGATGCGGCTCATTTTGTACCTCAAAGCAGGCCAAGAGTATTCGTGGTCGGAATGCAGGCATCTAGCGTCAATCAGGATATATTCGTCTTCTCTAAGCGCTCCTCCTCACTTAAAACACAGGCGCTCGAAAAGGCAGTTACAACTAATTTCGATCTATGCTGGAGCTTTTTGGATGTTCCAACACTGCCAGACAAGATAAAAGCTGACTTAAATTCTGTCATAGAAAATATTTCAGCTAACGATGATCGCTGGTGGTCTGAAAATGAAGTAAAGCGTCATTTAAATATGATGTCACCCATTAATCTCGCATACTTACAGGGACTGCAAAAGTTATCAAAATATTCATACTGCCCTATGTATAGGCGAGTTCGCGGAGGCAAGCAAAGGGCAGAACTTAGAAAAGATGGTCTTGCTGGTTGTCTAAGGACCGCTAGAGGTGGCAGTAGTCGACAAATGTTTGTTAGAGTTGGAGAAGGAACTATTAAAATGCGCCTGATGACACCTCGGGAGTATGCGAGACTGCAAGGTGTTCCAGACAATTATCCACTTCCACCACAAATCAATCAAGCTTTGACAGGGTTTGGTGATGCTGTTTGTGTACCCGTAATTATATGGATTGCTGAAAATATCTTGAATCCTTTAGCTAAGTCACTTCGAGAAAGTAGCTTAGTACTCCATCGGTAGTTTCTAGCAGTTGAATACCTTGGTTCCTAACAAAACCATAAGTCACTGAACGTCGAAATCTTTGCCTATCTGCGGCTTCATAATTTTGAATAAGTTCGGGTAGCCATCTATCAAACATAGGAATCATCTTAGTACGTTCAACTAACCAAACCTCAACATTCATATAGGTTTCACTTCGAGCCACAAAAATGTGATCTACCTTCCTGTCATCGGTTAGTTTATTTAATCCGCGATTTCTGTGGTACTGATATTCAAAGCTACTTCCAAGTGTGGCAGATTTCACTTCGTGGTTCACCAAATCCGCCCCATCTTCTCTTCTTGCTCTATCGTTCACTAAAATTGCTGCAAACACTTCCCAGTCTTTTGAACCTACGCTACCTTGCAAGGAAAAACCGTACTGCTCATAAATTTCGGCTTTATTGCGGCTGTACTCAAGAATATATGTTCTGTAGAAAGAGTAAGCTGCTTGGACTTGAAGCGTTGGCAAGCAGATCACCTCCATAAGTAATGCACGTCGAGGATGAGTATACTTAAGAAAGTGTCCTTACGCACATTGTGGGCTGTATGAGTCGTAGTTAGGGAGAAACTTTATGCCTTATACTCTTATATGGTTGATCAGGTGGAAATTTGCCAGCCTAACTGCCCCATAGGTATGATTAGGTAGAAAAATCTAGTGTGACGCCACCTTGGACACGGGCTGCGATCGCACAACCTCATCCCACGCCCCTGTCTTTCGCTATACGGTTGACGAGTAGCGCCTGTACCAGTATTCTCATTCATTAAGCCGCTCTAGCCGAGCGGTGGCTACACAGAACTCGAAAACTTTGGCGCTGCCTGAAGGTGTCCCACCACCAACAGACAGCTAACCCCGCAAATCTAGACAGCAGATTGCGAGGCTAAGGTCATGGTACCCTAGCCCCCCCAGTTTGCGCTTCCGCTGCGGGTGGCTAGGGTTTTCGCGTTCTGTTTTCTTCAACCAAAAAGGAAGCAGAACCGATGTTTGAATATCTCGAACCAGATGCTAACGACAACAAAGAGGCCGGGTCTCTGCCAGTGCCACCCAGATCTGGATCTAATGACAGAGGAACCCGGTCCCTGACCCCAGAACGAGTGCGTCACATGCTCTACGGCAGCCTAGCAGGCATCGATCGCACCATCAAAATTCTCCACGCCCTCGGCTACGCTGACCCCAACGATTGGAGCGAACCCGTCCCTGTACCGCCGAGCGGCACCGAGTCAGCCCCGCCCAGCGAGTCCCAAACCTGGATGGCCATTCTCACCAAAACCGTGCTAATCGAGTAGTTCCAATTCTGTCGCCGCCGCAAAAACAGGACCACCCCTGCTTTAACTGGCAGCAGTGTCGGTTCAGAGCGGGCAAGTCCTGTTTTCGCCTGCACAATTTCCTGTTTGAACAACAAATTTCTTGTTTAAACAGGGAATGTTTCGTCTTTAAATAGAACCCTTTCAGTTTGAAAGGCCAACTATCTGTGTTTTATCAAGAACAATGGTGCCTAAACACGAGTGATTTCATTCTGCATAGGCAATGGTGGGCAAAAACAAGTGGTAGATCGAGATGGCTGGGCAGGCTGCCCAACGACTGAGGTCAGCGATCAGCCCGTATTCCGCATCCCCGCCGCGATGCCGTTGATGGTGAGCAGCGCGCCGCGCAGCAGCTCGCCCTGGCTGTAGCGCGATCGAATGATGCCTGTGGCGGCCTGATCTTTGTACTGGCGCAGGCGCTTGAGCAGGGCCACCTGCAAAAATCCCAGGGGCACAATGGTGCCGTTGCGCAGATAGACCGATCGCTGTAGCTCGGGGTCGCTATCGAGCAGGCGCTCATGATTAGTAATGCGAAGCACCATATCCCGAGTTAGGTAAAACTCCTTAGAGATGGTCTTAAACAACTCTAGAAAACGTTCTTTGTCGTCGGGGTGGGTGAGCTCGCGCACGTAGTGCTCCGCAATTTGCAGATCGACTTTTGCCAGCGTCATCTCGACCTTGGAGATCACCATTTTAAAGAAGGGCCACTTGCCGTAGAAGTACCGCAGCACCTTGAGATGCTCCTCGGGCGATTCTTCTACAAACTCTTGCAGGGCGGTGCCTACTCCGTACCACGAGGGCAGCAAAAACCGCGCCTGAGTCCAGCTAAACACCCAGGGAATGGCCCGCAGACTGCCAGGGTCTTTCTTGCCGCCCCGCCGCGAGGGCCGCGAGCTGATCTGGAGCTGGCTAATCTCTTGAATTGGGGTGACCTGATGGAAGAAGTCAACTAGGTCGGGCTGTTCGTAGATGAGCTGGCGGTAGTGGCTGCGAGAGCGGGTCGCCAGCTCCTCCATGGTCTCGTTCCAGGGCTCAATGTCGTCAACGCTGTTGCTCAGCAGGCTAGCCTGTATGACTGCCGTGGTCACGGTTTCGAGGTTGTAGAGGGCCAGGTCAGAGAGGTTGTACTTGGAGGCCAGCACCTCCCCCTGCTCGGTAATTTTGATTCGCCCTTTGATGCTGCGCCCCGGCTGCGCCAAAATTGCCTCGTAGGCCGGACCGCCGCCGCGACCCACCGAACCACCACGACCGTGAAAGATGCGTAGCGACACCCCGTAGCAATCGGCGGTGGTTTGCAGCGACTGCTGGGCCTTGTGAATTTCCCAGTTGCTGCTGAGAAAGCCGGAGTCTTTGTTGCTATCGGAGTAGCCCAGCATCACCTCCTGTAGAGGCACTGTTCGAGGCTGAGCCACGGCTCCGGGGCCGTCGCCAGCGGGCAGGGCCGCCTGGCCCTGGAGCATGTTGAGATAGAGCGGGGTTTCAAACAGGGCCTGCATGACCGCTGGAGCGTGCTGCAAGTCCTCTACGGTCTCAAACAGGGGCACGGGCTGCAGGCTGCTCAGCTCGGTTGTGGGGTCGTACAGACCGGCCTCTTTAGCCAGCAGCAGCACCTCCAGCAGGTCGCTGACGGTGTGGCTCATGCTGATCACGTAGCTGCTGCAAATGTCGGGGCCAAACTCTAGATGGAGCTGACGCACCATATGCAGGGTGGCGATGGTCTCGCGGGTTCTGTCGGAGAAGGGAAGGTCTCGCGGAGTCAGGGGACGACGGGTTTGTAGCTCGCTCACTAGCCAGGCTACTTTGTCGGACTCGGGAAGCTCGCTGTAGGGCTGAGGCAGAATGCGCAGGTACTGGGTAATCTCATCAATGGCGTCGGAGTGGCGCGAGCTTTCTTGCCGCAGGTCGAGCTGGGCCAGATTGAAGCCAAAGATCTCAACCTGGCAAATCAGGGTGCTGAGATCGTGGCAGTTGAGGCCGGTAGCCTCCAGGTTGCGCTGAATCAGCCGCAGATCGGCTAAAAAGTCGTGGCTGTGGCGGTAGATCGGACCGCCAACGGAAACGTTGGAGTGATCGGCAAAGGGGTCGCTATGGTACAGGCGCTGACTGCGATCGCGGCTGTTTTCAAGCCGCCGCTTAATGTAGGCCAGCTTGAGCCGATAGGGCTCTTGGCGGTAGCGAATAGCCAGCTCGTCGTAGATGTCGGGCATCTTGACCTGGTCTTGCTCCAGCGACTCCGGCAGCTCGGGCAGCACCTCGCTCCAGTGCAGCGACAGGCTGAGCAGGTCTACCAAGCGCTCCATGGAGG
>JBARUP010000296.1:0-2848 GCA_049645805.1 Nodosilinea sp. | reverse complement strand
TAACGGGATTGTAGTGAATATAATCAATATGCCGTTCAAAGTCCCTCTCATCACGAATCTGGTGTTCCCAAACTCGCCGTTGCCAAATAGCTTGCTCTTGTCTCTTTAAGCGAGCTGACGAGCGATGACATCGGGAGCATGTCACCTTTGTAGCCCAATTGAACCATTGAGATAAGCACAGCGATGGGCCAGCACTTGAGGGACATTGTCCTCATTCCACTGAGCCCCTGAGATCTTAACTCTGCGGCTGATTTGCTTGATGGCCGATTCAACGGCCCCGGAGCCAATCGAGCAGATTTGCTCGCGCTGATAATAGTCGTAATTGACAATGCGGTGGCGATGTTTGCGGAGATAGTTGCAAAAGGCCTGGGCTTGCTTTTTGCGCAAGGGTTCAAAGAGGGCTAAGGTGTCATCGACTTTACCTTGCCATAGGAAGGCTTCGGCTTGATGGAGCCGTTTGAGCGACCCGCCCACTTTATGGAGGTTTTCAACGAGATGATACCAATCGAGAATCTCTCGACGCTTTGCTGGGGTGCTGATTTGGGCCACGATGTTCCAAATGCCATCATGGCCATCGCCTAAACAGGTGACGGGAGAGGCTAAGGCTTGCTGGTTCGTCCAATCAGTCAAGACAGCATTCTCGTGGTAAGCCGCTACGATGCCGGCGTCGGTCGCGATGGCTTTGTAGTCATTCCACTGGCAAATCTCGCCCAAAGGTGTTCGAATCCGTACTTTGCCGCCATCTACACTGAGTTCGCTCAACGCTTCATCGGCCTTAGGTTGAGGAAACGCCTGCTGCTGGACTAATCGCTGCTGAGTCTTGGCTGGAACCCGGACCCCCGTCAGATATGCGACATCTTGGGCGGCTTGTTCGTAAGAGACATTCGCACTCACGCGCAGGCAGCAGTTCTCCAAATGAGGGCTTAACTGGCGATAGGCAGGCACCGCAAGCCGTTCGGCTTGAGCGGTCGTAACGTTCAATTGGCCCAAGGTACTTTTTAGATGGCGGGTACGCCCGGCTGCTGTGCCGCTAACCGTGCGGATAAAAAATGGCCGAGTTCTGGGCTGACATGCGCCTGAATTTGCTCCCGCACGGTCATCTCAATCCCCTCTAAGGTCTGCATGTCAGCCGGGTTGCTCTCTTCATAGAGCAATTGGGCTATCGCCTCGAGATGAGTTTTGAGTTGGGCTGCTTTCTCTGGGGTCATCGGTTAGGTCGCTAGGTCAACACTGGCATCCTCCCCTGTTTCAGTCGTCCTTGCAAACCTGACATGCTCCCCGAGCGCTGGGTATCAACTTAATCCGAAAAAGCGTTTGTGTATAAGGATTTTGGGCATGGTTCAAGCCAAGGTCAATACTCCGGACAGTTTTTGGGGGATGGGTTGGAGAAAAGCTATCCACCGCATAGAGTGCAGGTGAAAGAAAAACACGGTGCACCGATGGATAGCCTCAAGAGCATAGTAGCGGGTCTGCTGACGACAGCAGGCCATTTAGCAAACCGCAGCGACAGTTCCTGCTGACCCTGATGACCACCATTTTCGTGGTCTGCGGCAAGGTCAACTACACCAACCTAAGCCGATATAGCGACTGTTGTGAGCGAACGTACCGGCGTCATTTTGAGGCTGGACTAGGGCTGGAAGGCTTGAACCAAGCCCTGATTGAGCAGGTGAGCGCCGATGATAGCTCCCAGATCGTGGTGGTAGATTGCACCTTCACGGAGAAAAGCGGCCGCCATACCTACGGGCTGGACTGGTTTTACAACGGCAAAACGCAGCGGGCCGAGCGAGGGTTGGAATGGTCGGTGGTCGCGGTGGTGGATTTGGCACAAAAGACGGGCTATGCGCTATCGGCGCAACAAACCGAAGCGGGGCTGGGTGTTCAGGCCCCCGCGACGGTTGATGAGTCGAAGCCCCCCAAAAGCCGAGTCGACTTCTATCTGGGGCATCTGGCTTATTGCACCCCCTACTTTCCGGCCAGGATTCGCTACGTGGTCGCCGATGGCTTCTACAGCAAGTACAAGTGGGTCACCGGTGTCGTACAACTGGGCTTTCACGCCATTGGTCGGCTGCGCAGTGACGCCAACCTCAAGTTTCTCTATGCGGGTCCCCAGAAGCGACGGGGCAACCGCCGTCGTTATGACGGCAAGGTGGACCTGACTGACCCCAGTCGTTTCACCTTCGTGAAGACCCTAGAGGAGGGGGTGTCTCTCTACACCGCGGTCGTTTGGTCGGTCAGCCTCAAGCGTCGCATTCGTTTAGCCTATCTGCTCAAAGAGCAGGGGGGACGCCAGAGCTATGTCGTCTTGTTCTCGACCGATATCGACGGGGACTCCACGGCGATCTATCAAGGCTACGCGGCGCGGTTCCAAATCGAATTTATCTTTCGCGATGCTCGCCAATTTACCGGATTAGCCGATTGCCAAGCCCGCTCTCCTCAAGCGCTCGATTCCCATGTCAACGCCAGTTTGATGGCCCTTAATTTGGCCAAAGCCGCCCTGCAATCGACTCAAGCTAAGGGTGAACCCGCTGAACCGCTCAGTTTCTCTATCGCCTCTTTCAAACGGCAGGCCCTGAATGCCCATCTTCTCGACCTATTTACAGCCACGTTTGCTCTGGAGCCGACTTTGATTAAATCCCATCCCAACTACCAAAAGCTCCTAAACTACGGGGTTATAGCCGCCTAGGCTAGGACCACAGCCTCTTAAATCTGTCCGGAGTGTTGCTAGACACGAAGACATCTTAATGATTTTGCTGACTGGGAACCTTTAGCAACCCGCAGAGGTCTTGCAACCAGTTAAGCCTAAGCAACTGTCTCTAAAGGTATACAAGCCTAGACTGCAAGTATGCCA
>JBARUP010000295.1:0-20313 GCA_049645805.1 Nodosilinea sp. | reverse complement strand
TCATAACCGTGGGTATTGTGGGTCGGAAAGCTAAGGCAGGCGGCTCGCGACACGTGGCCGAACTTCATGGCAATGGAGCCATCGCTGCCAAAGCCGCTGATCACCGCCATCTGCACTGGCAGATCGTGCTGGGTAGCCGCCCGGCACAGTTCGCCGTTGAGGCCCTCATCGTAGAGACCGTAGGCATCCTGACTAAGCAAGACCGGAATATCGCCAGCTTGAATAGGGTATTCCGCCGCTAGAGGACAAATCTCTAGGGCAACTAGGGCCTCTAAGCGATGTCGCTGGGAAAAATAAAGCGCCCCAACCGCACCGACCTCTTCTTTAGCAGAGGCCACTAGGTACACAGTGACGGGGGGCTGCTTCAGGCGTTTCGCCAGGGTTAGCAAAATCGCCAGCGAGGCCTTGTTGTCAAGGGTGTAGCTAGCAATATGGTCACCCATGCGAAAGGGCAGCTTGCGGTGCTTGCCCACCACCACTCGCGTACCAGGGCGAATACCGGCGGCGGCCAGTTCCTGGGGCGATCGCTTGGTCTCAATCCAGGCTGTTTCCCAGGTCACTGGCTGAGTTTTCTGCTGCGCCTTCTGGGGCGACTCATGGGAAACATGGCGGGAGCCAAAACTCAAAATGCCGCTAATGGTGTGCTGGTCGCCAAGCAGATCAACAACGCCCTCACCGTAAACCCAGGGAAACGAGCCGCCCAGTTTGCGTACCGATACCCGACCGTCAGCGTAAATGCTTTTGACCAAAGTGCCGATCTCGTCTTTGTGGGCAGTAATGGCGATGGCCCGTGTGGGCCGGTCTTCGACCATCGCGCGGCTGTCATCTGGGCCGGGGATCTTCGCAATTATATTGTCGGCCTCATCTCGCCAGTGTTCTACCTCTAAATGACTGAGCTCAGCGATTAAATACTGGTTAATTTCGTCCTCCGCACCGCTGGGGGAGTGGCACATGACCATTTCAGAGATGCGGTTGAAGAGATCGTCGTAGGGCATAAGGGAGCAGGTGAGTGATGGGATGAGTGGGTGGGTAAGGCTGCTTCCATTTTTACACTCGCGCACTCACACGCCCACGCACCCACATTTTTCCCTGTCCCGTTAGTCACCTTTCCCCGCTGGGCTGACTAGAGAGAATGAGATTTCTTTAACATCGTGCATCTACAATCTAAGTCTCTTAGGGCTAAGTCTCTTCAGGCTAAAGCTCCCTGGGTGCGCCTGGGGATCGGGTTTGGAACTGGACTCTTGCTGTTCGCGGGGGTTAGCAGCCAGTTTCGCAGCGAGGCGACGCTGCCCACCCTCGTTCCGCTGCCGCAGGATCCGTATATTCAGGCGTACTTCAACCAGAATCAGGCGGCGACCTACACTGACCCCTATCGCCATATCACCCGGTATGGCGATGACCTGGAGCAGGTGATTATCGACGCGATCGCCACGGCCCAAACCTCCATTGATGTAGCCGTGCACGAGTTTTCGCTGCCGGGAATCGCCCACGCGCTTAGCGAGAAGCAGGCGGCTGGGGTAGAAGTGCGCGTAGTGGTTGAAAATACCTACAGCAAGCCGATGACGAAGCGGGGTAACCCGGCGGCGTTTGCCCAGCTAGACGATCGCGCTGCGGCCAAGGCCAGCGACCTGTACGCCTTTATCGACGCCGACCAGGATGGGATACTGAGTGAGGAGGAACTGCGCGATCGCGATGCCCTGACCATTTTGGCCGAGGCTGATATTCCTCTTATTGACGACACCGCCGACGGCAGCAAAGGCAGTGGCCTAATGCACCACAAGTTCCTAGTGATCGACGGCCGCACGGTTGTAACTGGCTCCGCTAACCTCACCCTTAGCGATACCCACGGTGATTTCAACAACCCCGACAGCCGAGGTAACGCCAACAGTGTGTTGGTAATCAATAGCCCGCTCCTGGCCCAGCGGTTTCAGCAAGAATTTAGCTACCTGTGGGGTGACGGCCCCGACGGCCAGCCCAACAGCCGCTTTGGCCTACAGAAACCACACCGCACCTCGACGCTAGTGTCTACCCCTGGCTCAGTGCTGGAAGTGCAGTTTTCGCCGACTTCAAAAACTAAGCCGTGGGCTCAGAGCGTCAACGGTCTAATTGCTAAAACTCTGGGTCAGGCTACCCAGAGCGTGAACCTGGCGCTGTTTGTATTTTCTGAGCGGGCGATTAGCAGCCAGCTTGTACCGGTAGCCAGTCGAGGGGTGTCGATTAAGACTCTAATTGACCCTAGCTTTGCCTACCGCAGCTACAGCGAAGGGCTGGACATGCTGGGCGTTGCCCTACCCGACCACAACTGCAAGCGAGATGACAGCATTCCCTGGGCTCAGCCCATTACCACTGTGGGCGTGCCCGTTCTACTCCCCGGCGACAAGCTGCACCACAAGTTTGCGGTAATTGACCAAAACATCGCCCTAGTCGGTTCTCAAAACTGGAGCCAGGCGGCTAACACCACCAACGACGAGAATCTGCTGGTGATTCGCAATGGAACCGTGGCCGCCCACTTTGAGCGCGAGTTTCAGCGGTTGTACGACGGTGCCCGCCTAGGAATGACTCCCCAGCTTCAAAATGCGATCGCTCAGCAGACCCAAAAGTGCGGCCTGTAGCAGATGGAGAAGCTATGCTATGGCCTAGGCTTAGGCCATCGGGATGCCAAACTACAGGGCCTTGGTATTGCTCCAGTCAAGCTGGTCGCCCAGGGGACTTTGAGCCATTATTTCTTCTATATGAGCAGGCTTGAGCTCTAGCCAGCGCAGCGTTTGGTGGAGGCTCCAGCTTCGATATTGCGAAATGGCAAGAACCTCACTCAAGCCAATAGCTGGCATGCTACCCCTCAGCCAGCCGCTCAGAATGTGAGGAGGAATTTGCAGTGCATCTGCTATGTCTCTAAAGCTACCGGAGCAAGTCAGCTCCAGCTTAAGCCAGGAGACTAGTATATCGACATTCCACGGATAATACGTCGTGCGCATGAAATAGAACCATGTTTTACTAGTTACATTAGACTACGAATTTATACTGATATTCTTCATTCGATAAGTTGGCTTGCGTGTCCTCACAGAACGATTATTTTTCCTTGAATAATTTCTCTAACGACAAACCAAATAGCTAGATTTACTCGTACTGCCTCTAACACGTAGCTCGAAGGCTGTGCCAGTGCTTTATAGAAACTGAGCTTGACAACAATCCCCAGGACAATCCTCAGGATTGTCCTGGGGATAAAAGAGTGGGACCCTCAGTCAGAAATAATCCTGAGGATTGTTCAGAGGACAGACGAATAGGAGATACTGGGTTAACATCCTGAGGATTATCCAGAGGATAACCATGAACCCTGGTGAAATTGACCGGTTTCCGGTTGGTCAGCTGCAAAGCCGCTATGACTTAGCCCGCAGCGCCGTCTACAAACGCATGGATCAGTTAGGCGTTACGCCTGAGCGCGTTGGTCAGCGTGCCTATATCAACGCCTACGAGCTGCAGCTGATGGACGAGTTGCACGGGTTTATTAGTCAGGGTGGCAGTGCTGCCGAGTTCGTTGAAGCGCGCGGGCTTCGGCCACGACAGGGCAACAGCGGCAGCGGCAAGTCCAGCGGCGGCGCTGACCTATCGGTTGGCCCCAGCGATTTTGGCGGCATGATGGGCGCTTTCGCTGAAATAATGGGGCGCATGGGTCTGGGGCAGCCTGACCCAGTCAAATATTTTGAGACGCTCGAAAACGCGGCTAAAAATGGGTGGCTCTTTAGCACTAGCGAACTGGCCGGTCTCCTAGATCTATCGCCTAAAGAAATTGAGCGCTACGGCGATCGCTTTGGTGAGGCGGGGTTCGTCTTCAACCGTTCTGGCTATCGAAAAAATGGAGAGATTGCCTGGCGGGTCACAAAGCGTTTAAAATGAAAAGACCAGCAGGTTCAGTGCTGGTCTTATCTGTAACTAACTTTTCTGTTGGTTCCTTTTTCTTTGGTGATGTTGGTGTTAGCACTGGCATCACCTCTCTTTTTAGGAGAGGCAGTGGACTGTCAGCCGCTCTGGCGTCAAGAGTTTGCCAGCGGGAGCTAAACCCACCAGTGGGGGCGATGTCTCCATGGACCCTTCAGTCTTAGGCTGATTCTAGCACGTCCTGAGGATTATCCTCAGGACGTAATCAAACAATCCTGAGGATTATCCTTAGAATTGTTTGATTACCTATTGAGCATTACGCGTCGGTTAGTGGAACTCAGCGGCGTGATGGGAAGGCCCGGCTGGTGAGGCCGACTGGGGCTGATGGCGCAGGGCTCGGCGTAAGTCAGCAGTGTCACACCTCTGCCCCCCTAAGAGGGGATAGTGTGACGCTAGATCTCAGCTAAATCACGTCCGGTTTTGGCCTCAGCATGGGCCTTAATTAAAGCTGCCAGCTGGCGACGCATGATAATGCCCGGCTGATCTGACAGCATATGCTGTTCGCAGGACACGTCTACTGGGGTATCGTGGTCAGTAGACTCCAGCACTACTCTGTCTTCATTCACTACCTGACGATCAAAGGCGATGATCGACTCGGCACTGGCGTCGGCCTCACTATCGTTGCGAATGCAAAACTGTACGATCTGGGAGGTGCGATCGCTCACTGGAGTCGCCGCCGTAAAAATCAGATGCATCAGCCCGTTTGGATAGGTAATCCTGAGCGTGCGGCAGAAGGGCACGTGCCAGGTCGATTCCACCTCGCGCGTGGTGAGGCGGCCGGCAATGTTGAGATTTTTCTGCTGGCTGGGCGGGTTCACCACAGGCACTTTGGCGTAAACCTTAAAGCCCAGATTTAGAGGCACTATCTCAAAATGGGCGGGTTTGGGCTGCTCGGTGACGCCAAAGGATTCGGCGTGGACAATGCTGAAGTGGGCATTGTCGAAGGAATTCTCCATCAGCCGCAAACCGCTGCACTGCCAGGGTTCGTAGAACTGAGGAATCAGCCGATTTTCAGGACTGTTGGCTTCAGGAATCTCGGGCAGGGGCAGCAGGGCAGAGTCGGCTAGGCAAACCCAGGCGTAGCCATAGCGTTCTTGGCAGGCGTAGGCTTCTACTCGATAGGTTTTGGGAATTGCCGCGTCGGCATTGAATTGAGGAACGCTGGTGCAGGTGCCTTTGCCATCATAGGTCCAGCCGTGGTAGGGGCAGCGCACGCAGCCGTTTTGCACAAGACCCATCGAGAGCCGAGCGGAACGGTGACAGCAGCGATCGCGCAGGGCTGCTGGTTTGCCTGCCTCGGTTAGCCATAGCACTAGGGACTGGCCCAGCAGCGTAAAAGCTTGAGGACCGGCAGCAAGGCTTGAAGTCGGCATGACGGGATACCAAAAGCGTCGCAGTACGGGCTCTTGAGTCGCTAGCATCGGAGTTCTCCAGCAGTTCAGCAGGTAGTTGGGTCGGGTGCGGCTTAGGACGGCTTAGTCTGAGATTGCCAGTGCTTTGTTTCTTCGGCGATGAAGTGGTCGACCAGATTTCGGTACAGCACTTCGATCGCGTCAGCATTTAGACCTTCTGCCTCGGCCCAGAGGCGACGCTGCTGAAGCATTGACTGGAGGCGATCGGGGGCCTGCACCGCCGCCTCGCTGGTCTTATACTTAGCCGCTGCTTTGACGTAGGCAAACCGCTGGCCGAGTAGAGCAATGATCTGGCGATCGAGACGATCAACTTCGGCTCGAATGTCGGCGATATTTTTGCACTGATCGGGGGTGTTCATGGGCATTAGAGCTAGGGGATCCCTACTTCAGTAGGCAGACTCTTTTGTTTAGGCGCGATCGGGTACAGCAGCCGTAACAGGCTCAGAAATCAGCGTCGTAGACCGCGGCCTCTTCATCTTCACCATCAGGCTCATCAGGCTTAGGTCGCTCAGCCACGGGCTCAGTCGCCATACTCTCGACAGAGTTTGCTTCAACAAACTTGGCGGCTCGCAGAGTTAGCTCAATGGCTGCTAGAACTTGGGAGGTGACCTGCAAAAAGGACTGCTTGCGGGAGTTGACCCAGAACTGCGCCTCCAGGTTGACGGTGGAGGTGGTTAGCTCACGCACCAGCACGATGGGTTCGGGGTCTCGCTCGACCCCTTTCACCTGCTTGATTTGCTGCTGAATGCTGTTAAATATATCGGGCAAGTCGGCTTTGTGATCGACGCCCACTGTGACGCTGCTTAAGCGGATGGGAGAGGCGGTGTTGTTAGTGATGCTGCTTTGAAATACCTCCTGGTTGGGAATATACACTAGCCGACCGTCGTAGGTTTGTACCGTAGTAGCCCGCAGCTGAATTTGGGTGACGGTGCCTTCGTAGCTATTGATAACTACCTGGTCGCCAATCCTAAAGGGGCGAGTGGTCAGCAAGATAACTCCAGACATGTAGTTGCTGAGCACGTCGCGCAGGCCAAACCCAATCGCTACGCTAGTCAGACCCAGGGTGCCGAGCAGGGCAGCAAAGTTAAGCCCCATCACCCCCAGCGCCACCACGGCACCCAGAGTCCACACGCCGCCGTAGCTTAGGCGACTGATGAGTTCCTCGGTGGTGCGATCGCCTTCGGTCTTCCTGGCCCATACCAGTACTGCATGGCGTGCCGCCGCCGCCAACAGCCAGGTCAGCGTCAAGATCACGAGTGCCCCCAGCAGGGCAGGCAAGTCATCTAGCGTGTTTTTAAGCAGCTCTTGGGTCGTGCGCTTAATACGGTAGGTAACCGCCGCCGCCAGATTGGTGCGAGCCATAGCCTGATTGAGCAAATTGGCCCAGCGCTGAGCCAGGGGCGTTAGGCCAGTATTGAAGTCAGTTGCATCCTGGGCGGTAACGGTTACAATCAGCCGCTGGTTAACCTGCAAATGGGCTAGGTCGCGATCGCTGTCTAGGTTCACCGTAATCCGGGCTGAGTTGGCATCTTGATTAAGCGAAGCGGCAATGCGGCGGTTGATTTGCTCTGCCCGACTAGCGGCGCTGGCATCGGGCGACCCTCCCACCTGAAATACCGGCTCTCCTCGTACCAGCACATCGGCGAAAAAGTCTGCTTGGACGTCTGGGACCAGATCGGTCGCTGAGTTAATCTCTGTTTGGGCGATCGCCGCGCCACCATAGAGGGTAGCCTGACTGCTGACTGCCCCCAGCCCCAGAACTAGCGCCAGGCCCAAGGTCAACAGCCCCAGCGACATCAGCCTGTACCGGGTAAAGCAGAGTCTTATACCTCTGCGCCGCAGATACTGAGCCATTCCTACACCCGTTTAGAACGTCTCCATTCAATCCCATATTTGGCTCCATGGAAAACTACCGCCGCGATCCCGCGCCTGCCGCCGCCCCTAAACGACGGCTCTTAGTCACGGGCGCAAGCGGTTTTCTAGGCTGGCACCTGTGCCAGGCCGCCCAGCCCACCTGGCAGGTAGAAGGCATCTATCACCGCCATCCGCCACCGCTGCCAGGGGTAGCGCTGCACGCTGTTGATTTAACCAACCTCAACACCCTTATGCCCTGGCTCAAGGCCCTGAATCCTGACGCCGTCATTCACACTGCCGCTCTGTCACAGCCTAACCGCTGTGAGCAAGCGCCCGATCTCTCCTATGCGCTTAACGTAGACGTAACCCGAGCGTTAGCCCGGTTCTGCAGCCGTTCTGACGCTGAATGTGGCACAAGCCGCCCGATTCCTTTTGCGTTTACCTCCACCGATCAGGTGTTTGACGGCCAGGCTGGACCCTACAGCGAGACCTCCGTTCCCAGCCCGATCAATGTCTACGGTCGCCACAAAGTCGAGGCCGAAGCCCTCATTCGGGCACTGCACCCCGCCGCTGTGATCTGCCGTCTACCGCTGCTGTACGGCCCCCCTGGACCAACGGCAGGATGCTTCTTGCAGGGGTTTGTCCGCACGCTGCGGGCAGGGCAGCCCCTATGCCTATTTACCGACGAAATACGCACCCCTGCCTATGTTGAAGATGTCGCCGCCGGACTGCTGCTTGCCCTCAAAAAAGCCACGGGCCTGCTTCACCTAGGCGGCCCCGATCGCCTCAGCCGCTACGACTTTGGTCTCTGCATGGCCGTGGTTTTTGGGCTGGATAAAACCCTGATCTTGCCGAGTAAACAGGCCGATGTTGCGATGCCCGCCGCCCGTCCAGCCGATGTGTCATCGAACAGTCAGCGCGCCTTTGCCCTGGGCTATCGCCCACGGGGAGTTCTAGAGGGCCTGCGGGCGTCTGCTAGACGGGAGACGGACAGAAACTCAAATGTAAAGTAGGGTAAATTCAACGGGCTTCTAGGACTTAGCTACGATGGTCTTCGATCGATGGTTAGAGGTAGGTCGGGGTCTTGGCAGGCTGCCTGGACTAGTGATAGCGGGGGGAATTGCGATCGCGGCGTTCGGCTGTAGCCAGCCGGAGCCGACAGCCCGACCTCCCGTTGAGCAGAATGAGGGGCCTGTCGTAGTCGATGTAGCCGTGGCCGCTGCCGAAGCCTCTGGCCGCACCTACACGGGCACCACCCAGCCGGTTCGGCAGGTATCGCTGCGATCCCAGGCGGAGGGCCGTCTGCTGGATCTTACAGTCGATGTCAGCGACGCCGTTCAGCAGGGCCAGGTTGTCGGTCGGCTAGATAGCGCGCTGCTTCAAGCCGCCGTCGGCGAAGCCCAGGCCGAACTCGCCGCCCGTCAGTTTGAAGTCTCCCAAGCCGAAGCCGAACTGGCCGACGTTCGCACCGCCACTGAGCAGGCTCGAGTGCAGCTTCAGCAGGCCGGCAGCGATGCTCAGCGTCTGCAAGCATTGGCTAACCAGGGGGCGCTAGCCGAGCAGGAGGCCGAACAGGCTCAAACGACCCTGCGCACCGCTGAGCAAGCCCTGCAGTCAACTCAGGCGCGCGTGCGTACCCGTCAGCAGGCGGTAGCTGCCGCTCAGCAGCGGGTCGAAGCCCAGCGGTCTATTCTGCGTGAAGCTCAGGCGCGGCTTTCCTTCGCCAACCTGGCCGCTCCCCTGACGGGCATTGTGCTAGAACGGGAGGCCGAACCTGGCGACCTAGTGCTGCCGGGCGACGCAGTGTTGAGCCTAGGCGATTTATCAGAGGTGCTGGTGGTGATTCAGGTCGCCGACAGCAGCTTGAGCAAGTTTAGCCTAGGACAGTCGCTTGATCTAGCGATCGACGCCCTGGCGGGGGAATCATTTACGGGCAGCGTTACCCGCATTTCGCCCGTAGCCGATAGCGCCTCACGACAGCTGCCCATCGAAATCACCGTGGCTAACCCCGGCGGACGCATCGGCAGCGGCCTGCTGGCTCGAGTCGCCACAGGCGATCAAGCGGTACGGGTACCCACCACTGCCCTCAGCGACGCTGACGAGGGCCAAATTTTTGTCGTTACCAAAGCTGACGGTACCGCCGTAGTTGAGGCCCGCTCGGTTCAAGTAGGCGATCGCGCCGATGGACAGGCAACTATTCTCTCTGGCCTCACCCCTGGAGAACAGTACGTGGTCCGCAGCAGCCAGCCTCTGGAATCGGGACAAACCGTAGAGCTAAGTTTAACGTCTGAGGGGTAGGTGGGGGAGTAGATCGGTAGATGAGTAGGCGACACCAGTAAACTACTCACCCATCCACTTCCCCATATACCCACGCACCTACTCATCCGCGCACCCACACCCCCATGCCCTCCCCCCCAACCTCCCGATTTAGCCTCAGCGGTTTAGCCATTCGGCGGCACATCGGCACGCTAATGCTGACCCTAACTGTCTTGGTAATGGGCTTCTTCATTACCTTGCAGCTGCCTGTGGACCTGCTGCCCTCGATTACCTATCCGCGCATTGGGCTGAGGGGCGATGCGCCGGGGCTGTCGCCAGAGGTCACGGTGAATGAGATCACCCGCCCCCTGGAGGAAGCCCTGGCTGCTACCGAAGGGGTGGTGCAGGTGTTTTCTCAAACCCGAGAAGGCCGCATTAGCCTCGACCTTTTCTTTAGGCCCGGTGGCGACATTGACCAGGCGCTTAACGACGCTACCGCGACGCTCAATCGCGCTCGCAGCACTCTGCCCGACGACGTTGATCTGCGGCTGTT
Source organism: Nodosilinea sp. (assembly GCA_049645805.1). Classification (GTDB taxonomy): domain Bacteria; phylum Cyanobacteriota; class Cyanobacteriia; order Phormidesmidales; family Phormidesmidaceae; genus Nodosilinea. Next base: position 10,302 of record JBARUP010000295.1, on the reverse strand, counting down.
TAAGTTTGACCCCTCCCAGCTGCCGGTATACGAAATGGCGCTGACCTCCGACCGTCTCAGCCTCCAGGAGCTGCGCATTTTTGCCGAAGAGGAGCTAGGTCGCGAGCTACAGCAGGTGCCTGGGGTAGCCAATACCGATGTGTCAGGCGGCATCAACGAGCAGGTGCAGGTAAACATTGACCTACGCCGCCTGCAGGCTGCTGGTATTGACGTGGCCGATGTGATTGACGCCCTAGACGAGCGCAACCAGGATATCTCTGGCGGGCGCATTCGCGGCGGACGCGAAGAAACCTTGACTCGCCTAGTGGGTCGGTTCGCCACCGCTGACGAGCTGCGCAACTTGCCGATCGCGGTGCCCGGCGCTAGCCCACCCCGGCAGGTGTATCTGCGAGATGTGGCTACAGTGGTTGATGGCACTGAGGAGCAGCGCATTTTCGTGGATCTAAACGGTCAACCAGCGGTCAAAGTGAGCGTGCAAAAGCAGCCCGCCGCTAACACCATTGAGGTAGTAGATGGGGTCAAGGCCAAGCTCGACGACCTGCGCCGGGTGGGCCAGATGCCTGAGGGTATGGATATGACCGCCACCCTCGACGAGTCGCGGTTCATTCGCAACGCCATTCGCAACGTGGCGGTGGCAGGCCTCACGGGAGCGACCCTGGCCGGAATAGCGGTGCTGCTGTTTCTGGGATCCCTGCGGCAGACATTTATCATTGTGACCGCCATTCCCCTGGCCACTCTGATGGCCCTCATTCTGATGGGGGTGTTTGGCCTATCTCTCAACGTGTTTAGCCTAGGAGGACTGGCCCTGGGAGTCGGCATTGTCGTTGATAATTCCATCGTGATGCTGGAGAACATGGCCAAGCGGGCCGAAGAGATGGAAAGCTCTCGTCAGGAGGGGGGCTACACCGTTCGGGAGGCGGTGTTTCAGGCCGAAGCCAGCAGTCAGGAGTTAGAGAGCGCTCTATTGGCATCGACTACGACCAACCTAGTAGCGGTGCTGCCCTTCTTGCTGATTGGCGGCTTTATCTCGCTCATTTTTAACGAGTTAATTTTAACCGTCAGCTTTTCGGTGGCGGCCTCGCTAGTGGCGGGGCTGACGGTGGTACCCGCCCTGGCCTCGCGGCTAATTATGGGCCGCAGCACGCGATCGCTGCAAAGCTGGGGCCCCTTTCGCTGGTTTAGCGCTCGTCTAGAGGGGGTTGCTTTGGGCTACGGTCGCCTGCTCAGCCGTGTGCTAAAGCGGCGACTGCTGGTGATTGCCTTGGCAGTTCTGATTTTTGGCGGCAGCAGCTTTTTAATGCTGGGCCAGATTCCCCAAGAGATCTTGCCCAGCATTAGCACCGGACAGGCCAACATCAGAGCCCGGTTTCCCGCTGGTACCACCATAGAGGCGAACCAGCGAGTCATGCAGGCTATCGATGAAGTACTGCTGGCTCAGCCCGAAACCGACTATGTGTTTACCACCGCTGGTGGATCGCTGTTTGGCAGCAGCACCAGCGAAAATACCCTCAGCGGTGGCAGCACCATTACGCTCAAACCGGGTACCGACACCACTGCTTTTGTGGAACGCATGACGGCTGAGCTGGGCCAGCTACCGCTGGTTGATACCGATGTGAGCATCCGGCCTGAGTCGGTGCGCGGTCTAATTTTGAGCAACTCCCCGGTGCGAGCAGATCTCGACCTAGGCCTTCAGGGCGAAGATGCTGAAGCACTATTGCGAGCTGGAGGGCAGGTGCTAGCAACACTCAGAGACCGGGCGATCCTGGCCCGCTACCGCCCCGATGGCGAATCACGCCAGGATGAGGTGCGTATTTTACCCGACTGGGCCAGAGCCGCAGATCTGGGTCTCTCTGCTGCCGATATTGGTGCTACGGTGCAAACGGCCCTCAACGGCTCAGTACCCACCGAGCTGCAGCGAGGCAGCCGACTCGTCGAGGTCAAGGTACAGCTCGAGCCGGGCAGCGTGCAGCGATCGGCGCAGCTGCTAGATATACCGCTGTTTACCGACGACGGCCAGCTAATTCAGCTTGGCGATATAGCTAGCGTCGACGTAGGGCCAGCCCCCGGAGAAATTCAGCGGATTAACCGACGGCAGGTATTTTTGATTGCAGGCGATCTCGCCGATGGGGTTAGTCTGGGAGAGGCTTTAGCCGAGGCCGAAGCCATCGTCGCCAATCTGGAGCTGCCCGCAGGCGTTACCCTACTGCCCAGCTCTGCTGCTGCCACCAATCGCGAGCTGCAATCATCGCTGGCGGTGCTGGGTGCCCTAGCCGCCTTTCTGGTATTTGTGGTGATGGCGGTGCAGTACAACTCACTGATTGACCCGCTAGTGATTATGCTGACCGTGCCTCTAGCGCTGGCGGGAGGAATTTTGGGCCTCTACGTCACCCAGACCGCGATCGGGGCGACGGTGGTGGTGGGTGCGGTACTGCTGGTGGGCATCGTAGTCAACAACGCCATCATTATGGTGGAGCTGGCCAACCAAATCTACACCGCTACCGCCTGTTCCCGCCAGGAGGCGATGCTGCGGGCCGCGCCGCGTCGTCTGCGGCCTATCTTAATGACAACAATCACCACGGTACTGGGCCTGTTTCCGCTAGCCCTAGGCCTCGGCGAAGGTGGAGAATTTCTACAGCCCCTGGGAGTTGTGGTGTTTTCGGGGCTATCGCTGGCAACGGTGCTGACGCTGTTCATTATCCCCTGCTTTTACACGCTGCTCCACGGCGGCTTTGGGTCGGGGCAGCGAGGCGCGATCGCAGCTAATGAGCCCGTCGAGCCTAGAGATGTTGCCAAGATCATGCAGCCGTAGCAGACATCATCTTGCCTGACACTGCTGAGCTCAGCCAAACTGTTGAGCACAACACCGTGTTCGCCTGTGCCAATACCCTATGTAGGGATTCAGTCAGTGTTGATCATGCCCTCTTCGGGGTTGACCAAGCGCCAAAGCTTTTGCTTAATCTGAGTATCAAACACCTCCCACTTGTGGCGGTTGTACTCCGAGTTTTCGTAGAAGCCCGACAGAAAGCCCACCGGAATTTCAAACCCACCCGCCATCGATCGCCCGCCGCCAAAGAATCGGCCCTCGCTGTCCTGGCCAAAGGCCTCTTTAATAAATTCGTCGGGGTCGAGGGTGATTTTGCTGGTGCGCAGCGAGCCAATTACCACCTCGCGCTCTTCGTCTTCGTCGTGCACAATGCCATAGACAACAGCGGTGTGCACGTTTTCTTCGGTGACTAAAAAGTCTGCCGCTTGAGGAATAGCATCGCGATCGTCGTAGCGCAGGTAGCCCACTCCAGCGATTGAGACGTTGTTTTGTACCTTGCGGTTGCGCAGCGATCGCTCAATCACGTCCATCACCCGCTTCGAGCGCGACGCCTGTAGCACCGCGCTCAGCAGCTGACCATCGTAAAACTGGCTTAGGTAGGCCGCCGCCATGAAATCGCTGGCCCCGGCGTGCATGAGCTGATTGGTGTCAGCCCGCAGCCCGTGCATCAGGGCAGTGGCACACTTGGTGTGCTTACTGTTGTTGCGATCGAGGTTGAGCAGTCCCTGCTGAAGGTACTGAGTCAAAATCGTCGCCGTCGCCCGGATGTGGGGCCTCAGGTCTATGTACTCAGCATCAAGCTGAGACTGCGGAGCATGGTGGTCAATGACGAGCAGCAGCGGCAAACCTTTCTCTCGCAGCTGCTCGTAGAGCTGGCTAGTGGTGCCCTGGTTATCGACTAGCACTAGCCCTTGATAGTCACCGATACGGGAGCTGTCGGCGGCAGGCTGCCAGCGGCGGGCGGGCAGCCCGGTCAGGCGCACCAGAGCGATGTTCTCCTGATGGCTAAGGGTGCCGGCATAGACGATGTCGCACTCAATTTTGTAGCTGGCCGCAATCAGCTTGTAGGCCCACGCCGATGACAGCGCATCGGGGTCAGGGAAGTCTTGCATCAGCACTAGGTGCCGATCGTTGCGGTGGGCTTCTAGGAGACTGCGCACCGCCTGTACTGGGTTATCAGAGTCATCATCCAAGTCGATCTGAGAAGCTAACGAAATAGCGCTGCTGCCGTTGGGCAAGGCAACCTCTGGAGCCTCGGAGTCTAGGTTAAACGTCATTTTGGAGCTTCCCTTCTGTGACAGCGCACCTGATATTTAACGGGTCTTTAATCTTTTTCCCTGGAGCATAGACGCGGCTTGAGTGGATTGCGTTAGCGTCACAATTTGGGGGTGCCCGCCGCAGTGGAACGCTTGGCGAAGCAACCTTACCGAGTTATCAGCGCTATAAGCCTATGCTTATTATTACAAATTGACGCAGAACTGCCAGCATAAATGCCATTAACTTCAGTTTCAGCCCTGAGACATCTGCTGAAAGCTCAAAGCATAATCCTCAGGAAATGCCAATCACATATTTTTTCCACTCCTGGTGCACGCCGCTGTGAATTTGTCGGGTGACCTCAAAGTAAAGGCTGCTGTGGGGTTTACGGGGTTGGCCAAAGAGCGGCATGCTTGCCTCACGGGGGGTACGGCTGCCCTTTTTAACATTACAGCGCACACAGGCTGCTACCATATTTTCCCAGGAATCGCCACCGCCGCGCGATCGCGGCACCACATGGTCGAGGGTTAAACCATCACCGCTGTAGCCACAGTACTGACAGGTATGGTTGTCGCGCTGCAGCAGGTTGCGTCGAGTGAGGGGAATATCCTTGTAGGGCACGCGCACGTAGTGGCGCAGACGGATAACCGTCGGCAGCGGAAAGTTGGCGTAGATAAGCTTTCCGTTGTGCTCAACCCGCTCAGCCTTATCCTTGATAACAAGAACAACGGCCCGGCGCCAGCTCGTGATGTTGAGCGGTTCATAGGAGGCGTTGAGCACCAGAACCTTACTCATTCTCTTGCGTAGTAGTTAGCTAAAGAATATTAGCCCGATGGTAGCACAGAAGCTAAATTGAGGCGTTTTGCCCCTGGTATCCTTCTCTGGGACGATGCCAAGGGTGAGCGAGGCGGCAGAGGGCCTGATCACCTGTAGCGCTATCATAAGGCGCTAGTCCCAGAGAGCCTGTGGTGGAGGAGCAACAATGTTGAGTTGGGACCAAACCCAAAGCCTAGAGCCCATGCGCTGCTGTCGAGCCTGGGTTGAGATTAACCTAGCGGCGCTGCGACACAACGTGCGCCAGCTAAAGAGCATCCTCTCCCCTGCCACTCAGTTAATGGCAGTAGTCAAAGCCGATGCCTATGGTCATGGAGCAGTTACCACCGCCCAAACGACACTCCAAGCCGGAGCAGCGTGGCTGGGAGTAGCTACGGTTCCCGAAGGCATTGAGCTGCGGGCAGCAGGCATTCAAGCGCCTATTTTAGTCATGGGAGCCGTCAACAGCCCCGAAGAAATGCAGGCGATCGCCCACTGGCGGCTCCAGCCCACCCTAGTCAGCCCCAAGCAGGCCCTTATTTTTTCCGGCACGCTCTCTGGGCTAGCTGCCGCCAGACCGGTGGGAGTGCACCTCAAAATTGATACAGGTATGTCCCGGCTAGGCTTTCCCTGGAACGAAGCCGTAGACTTTGCGCGGTTTGTAAAGCAGCTGCCTCACCTTAAAATTGACAGTCTCTATTCTCACCTGGCCACCGCTGATAGCCCCGACTCAACCGTCATGTGCCAGCAGCACCAGCGCTTCAAAGCTGCCCTAGGGCAGCTCCAGCAGCACCAGCTACTACCCCCTCGCCTGCACCTGGCAAACACAGCGGGCACCCTAGCCGATGCCGCTTTGCACTACGACCAAGTGCGCGTGGGCCTAGGCCTTTATGGTCTATACCCTGCCCCTCATCTTCAGGCTCAGGTCGATCTACAGCCGGTGATGCAGGTCAAAGCTCGCATCACGCATATTAAGGATGTCCCAGCTGGAACCGGCGTTAGCTACGGTCATCAGTACGTCTGCGATCGCCCCGTTCGTCTAGCCGTTGTCGGTATTGGCTACGCCGATGGGGTTCCTCGAGTACTCTCCAACCGGCTTCAGGTCATCGTTAAAGGCTGTTTAGTCCCACAGATTGGTGCTATTACAATGGATCAGCTGATGCTGGATGTCAGCCATATCCCCGACTTGCGAGAGGGCGACGTTGTTACCCTGCTTGGCTGCGATGGCCACCACACCATCAGTCCTGATGACTGGGCCACCTTGGCCAACACCATTAGCTGGGAAATTCTCTGCGGCTTCAAGCACCGCCTGCCCCGCATTGCTGTTGAGCAGTCTCTTCCGGCAGCTGCTATGCAGAGCTAGGCGGGCCTACAGCTGTTCTATCACCGTCAGCAGAGTTTCGGGCAGCGCTACCGGGTGCAGGAGTGAAAAGAGATGGCAGTAGCGTAGCCGCCCCTGGGCATCAAGCAAAAACTGAGCAGGCAGCGGCGCGCCCCCGGCCTGCCCCGTATGGTAAGCCCGATAAACGCCTCCGCTGGGGTCGCTAAGTAGAGGCAGGTCAAGGCCAAGGTCTTCTACGACAGCCTGAGTCTGTCGCTGGGGCTGGGAACTAATCGCCAGCACCTCTGCCCCGGCGTTACGGAACTGGTCGTAGGCTTCGTTCATTACTACCAGAGAGGCATAGCGCTCAGGGCTGTAGGCAAGCGCTGCGGCAATGCGACAAAATACCAGAACCACAGGCTGCTTGCCTCGCCAGTTAGCTAAGCGCACCGTCCGCTGATGGGTGACATCCACTAGAGCAAAGTCGGGAGGAATCTGCCCTAAAAGCAGCGCTAGACGCGGCGGCACAGGAACCCAGTAGCGCCCCCAGGCAACAGTCATCAACGGAGCAGGCGTTGGCATAGATTTCAGAAATCGCGCTACATCCGTTTGGAGCTAGCAGTCATCGCAGTAAAACTACTATTCGAGCACTGCATCAAACCACAGCGCCTAGACCTCGGCGAAAAATTCTCGTGCTTTGACAGGGTCAGGGGTCATGGTTTTACCACCAGGCTGCCAGTCGACCGGACAAACTTCGTCCGGGTTTGCTTTCACGTGCTGAATGGCTTGCAGTACCCTCAGTGTTTCGTCTACCTTGCGGCCAAAAGCTAGATTATTAATAGTAGAGTGCTGCAACACGCCGTCGTCATCAATGATGAATAGCCCCCGCAGAGCAACTCCGCTTTCAGTGTCGAGCACGTTGTAGTCAGCACTGATAACTTTCTTGATATCAGACACTAGAGGATAGTTGAGGTCGCCCACACCACCCATTTTGCGCTCGGTCTGTATCCAGGCTAGGTGAGCAAACTCGCTGTCAACAGAAATGCCCAGGATCTCCGTATTAAGTTCTTTAAACTCGCTGTAGCGATCGCTAAAGGCAGCAATCTCGGTTGGGCACACAAAGGTAAAGTTGAGGGGGTAGAAGAACAGAACTACGTACCTACCCCGGTAATCGGACAGCTTGACAACCTCAAAGTTCTGATCGACTACGGCGGTAGCGCTAAAGTCAGGAGCCATCTGGCCGACTCGCAAACAGCCGTCTTTCGTATCAGTCATCAACTGCCCTCTTGAGGAGTGGATAAAATGGCTCAGGCGTGATTTGAACACGCGACCAAGGGCTTATGAGTCCCCTGCTCTACCACTGAGCTACTGAGCCTTGGCTATAGAATAAAGCTAACCCAAGCGGCGCTTGACCTGTTAGCCAACAGTTAATGAATTTATCACAGAATAGCTAAGATACCAAGTAACCAACAGCAATTTCAATCACAGCGCTCTACAGCTGCAGATGAGGCGAAAGCGAGCCGGTACATCGACTCGCTTTCAAGTGCTACTGAGAGTTCAGCTAACGATCCGGCAGAAAGGCCATGGGGTTAACGCTACCGCTGCTGGGCACGTGAACCTCAAAGTGGAGGTGGGGTCCAGTGCTATAGCCAGTGCTGCCCATAGCAGCAATCTGCTGACCCTGACGAACCTGCTCACCAGCCCGTACCAATAGACGACTATTGTGGGCATAGCGAGTCATGCTGCCGTCCGAGTGGCGAATATCTACTAGATTGCCATAGCCGCCGGAATTCCAGCCTGAGTTCTCTACTACACCTGGGGCAGCAGCCACAATGGGTGTGCCCACAGGCCCAGCAATGTCAATACCACGGTGCATACGTCCCCAGCGCCAGCCATAGCCCGACGTGAACGTACCCTGGGTAGGCCAAACAAAGCCGTTGGACAGGCTGGGTGCCTCAGGTAAAAACCGGTCAGCTCCGGGCATCATGGGCATGTTGGGCGTTACAGTCTGCCCTACCGACACATTAGGCGCAGCTCGGTAAGCATCGGCACCGAGGGGTGCAGCGGCCAGTAGCTGGCTAGGAACCGTTACGCTACTCTCTAGCTGTGCTTCTTCAAACCGTGTAGATTGCTCAGGTGAAGCAGCAACATCGTCAACCGAGCGGAGAGCCACAACAGATTGAGGGGTATCTTTAGCAGAGTCAGCGGCAGCATCGGTAACAGTCCACTGCCCTCCCCCAGCGGCTTGAGCACCCTCCCTTGCCGATAGAGCCGTTGCGCTAGGCTGAAATTCCCCACCAGCAGCTAGCGCAGTCGAAGCCACTGGTTGAGAACCATGATATTCCAGCACAGCGGCTGCCTGATCAGCTACGCCTGATCGACTCCGTGCCAGTTCCTGACGAGCCTTACGGATACGGGCATTGAGTTCGTCGCGATTGACCAAGGCGCTATTGGATTCGCGAATGCGCGCTAAATGATCACGAATAGCTTGCTCACGGGTTGTGGGAGCCACCGCCAAACTGTTCGACAAGCTAGCTGGGGACTCAACTTCAGCTACTTCAGCCGTAGTCGAAACGACTGGAATACTGACGCTTTCACCAGCTAGTAAAGCTTCGGAGCTATCAACAGCGCTGTTGTGGCTAAGCAGCTCATCAAGGGTAACGCCGTTGTTTGAAGCAATTGTCCAAAGTGTGTCTCCCGGCTTCACTTGGTAGGAGCGCAGGGTGCTGTTATCAGACACCTCATCGTCAGCTACAGCCTGCGGCACAGCAGTGATAACAAGGTCTTTCCTGCTCTCTACGACCTGTCCTGTTCCTGCTGTGGGGGTAGCAGAACGCTGACGGGCAACAGGTACTTCGCTACCGCTCTGGAGAGGAAGGCTTGACTGTAAGGAATCAGCCTCAACCACTTCAGCAGCTACGGGTAGTGCTGCCCTGTTTAGCTGGGCTGTCTCCTGGCTATCGAGGTGTACCTCTTGGGCATCAGCTACAGTCCAAGTATCCTCGACCTCAGTGATAACAGGCTCAGTGATAGCACGCTCAGGCTCGGCATCAATAGTCTCGGGTTGCGCATCGACTGCAACCTCGTCTGAAGGTAGATCTTCGAGAGCCGCCCTAGCCAAAAGCTCTTCAGCAGCCAAAAGCTCTTCAGCGAGCTCTTCTTCAGCGAGCTCCTCTTCAGAAAGTTCTTTTTCCAAAGACAGGGTTTCATCCAGTGCCCAAGCCTCTTCCAGCTCACGCACTGAGGGGACATCTTCAGTGGATAGTGACCCTTCAACAGCAGCTAAGTCACCGCCAACTCCACCAGGTGCAGCGGTAAGAGCTAAGCGAGAAGTACCCGCAGCGGCAGAGGGGTTATCAATACCTACAGCAGGAACTCGAATGACCTGACCAGCGCGCAGTGTATCGTCAGCAGCGATACCATTAGCAGCCTTAATAGCCTGAACATTGGCTTCATGCTCAGTGGCGATCTGCCAAAGGCTCTCGCCGGGTTCGACGGTGTGGTAAGCCGATGGAGCAACCGCTTGGGCTGGCAACAGCTTAGGGGTTTGGGCTTGTTCGCGATTGACAGCGGGCAGCACAGCCAAGTTAAGACCGTCTGCCGCCAGGGCTAGCTCGGGTTCAACCAGCAGCGGAGCCACAGCTCCAAATGACAAAGCTAGGCCCAGCATAGCTGCTGAGGCTTGCACTCGGCGATAACCTCCTGAAGTCTCCAATTGAGCGCCACTCAAATTAGAGGGTAGACAATCAACTCTAGACTCTTTGGGAACTACGCGTTTCAAGGAACGACCTCCTGTAAACCAGCGCTTAACAGCCAGTAATAACGTCTTTGTAAACCAGCAGACAGAGGAGGGGCGAATGGGCAAGACCCTGTCTTTTCAAGACCTTTAAGGCAGACTGTTAGCGGAAGAACAACAACGGATCGACAGATTTACGCCTTGGCTTGGTAACAATAACCCGCTTTGGCGGCCTAGGCAAGTTTACATGACTTAACACGAAAAGCCTACCTAAGTATTCTCTGCCATTTCCCTAAACACTAGGCTCGTGATCGGGAACTTCACGTGCACAACATAAAGGTTTAACCCCAAAGA
>JBARUP010000294.1:0-1761 GCA_049645805.1 Nodosilinea sp. | reverse complement strand
CCTGGGTTTTGAGCCATCTTAACAAGTCTGTCCCGGAGGATACTATAAAGCTTTGTAATCCGTCCACTCCCATTGAGCCAGCCTGGCTAGAGCGCTCGTCCCTCAAGGTGGCCCCTGATCTGCTGGGCTGCCGTTTAGTACGGCGCTGGGCCGACGGTCGTCAGCTCAGCGGCACCATTGTCGAAACCGAGGCCTATACCGAAGGCGACCCTGCCTGCCACGCCTACCGCCGCGAAACGAACCGCAATCGGGTCATGTTTGGCCCTCCCGGCTTTAGCTACGTGTATTTGATCTACGGCGTTTACCACTGCTTTAACGTGATTACCGATCGCGATCGCCTGCCCAGCGCCGTGCTGATTCGCGCCGTCGAACTCGATACCGTTCCTGACTGGCTGGCAGACTACCGGGCTGAAAAGCCCGTTCGCTGGGGTGCTGGCCCAGGCAAGCTGTGTATGCTGCTAGATATCGATCGCACCCTAACCGACCTGCCTTTGGCCCCTGAGTCTGGTCTCTGGCTAGAGCATCGCAATCTGACCTATCACCAGCAAGTTGAGTCCGGTGAAATTGGCGTCACTCAGACCACCCGCATTGGGCTAACCCAGGGAGTTGAACTACCCTGGCGCTGGTACGTCACCGATTCCAAGGCAGTTTCAAAGCGATAGAGCGTTGGGAACCTCTGAAAACCCAGTTTCTAGTCTGATACTAAATTCTGTCTAGTTGCCCCCGATTTCTCAGATCGAATGCCATATGCTGCGAGCATAGCTGTGCCAACGCCTCTACAGCCATTTGCCCCTATAATCTGGCCTTTGTGAAATCGGGGGTATACGGTTCGGATTTGGTATGAGCCACCGGTTTGTCACAGAAACGACAGGCGCAAAGGGCCGTGGTGGCTGCCCCGAGAGCCATACTTACTCCCGACGGCGGTGGCGTTGCTTAACCAACTCTTACGATTTAGCCCCTAACTTGGGAGTAGATTTTACCTTCGGGGCGAGCTAGGGATTTATCCTGAGGTTGCACCCGGTTGACCTCAGAACACATTTTGACCCTATGAGTATTCAAACTATTTCTACCCAGCCCTACAGCGACCAAAAGCCCGGCACCTCAGGCTTGCGGAAAAAAGTTAAGGTTTTTAAGCAGTCAAACTATTTGGAAAATTTCGTTCAGTCAATTTTTGACAGCCTAGAGGGCTACCAAGACCAAACCCTGGTGCTGGGCGGCGATGGACGCTACTACAACCGCGAGGCCATTCAAATCATTCTCAAGATGGCGGCGGCCAATGGTTTTGGCCGGGTGCTAGTGGGCCAGGGCGGCATTTTATCGACTCCGGCAGCCTCCTGCGTCATTCGCAAAAACGCGGCCTTTGGCGGCATTATTCTATCGGCCAGCCACAACCCCGGCGGCCCCGACGAAGACTTTGGCATTAAGTACAATACCGGCAACGGCGGCCCGGCCCCCGAAGGGGTTACCGACGCCATCTTTAAGCACAGTCAGGCTATTACTGAGTACAAAATTCTTGACGCGGCAGATATTGACCTTGATCGCGTTGCCATCCACAGCCTGGGAGACACCACCGTCGAGGTAATTGACTCGGTGACCGACTACGGGGCGCTGATGGAAACCCTGTTTGACTTTGATCAGATCAAGCAGCTGCTCACCGGCGACTTCCGGTTCTGCATGGATTCGCTGCACGCGGTCACGGGTCCCTACGCCAAAGCTCTGTTTGAGCGCAGGCTTAGCGCCCCAGCAGGCACCGTGGTGAAT
>JBARUP010000293.1:0-13850 GCA_049645805.1 Nodosilinea sp. | reverse complement strand
CCGCAGCTGTCGAGCAGCAGGCCAGCCCCCGACAGGCCAGCCCCAATTAGCAGACGGCGGCGGGAGGTCGGTTGAGGCAAAATGAAGCCCATAGGAAAGATTTTGAAGCGCTAAAAGAACATTGACTTGATCAGGGGCAGGTTGCCTACCTTGAGCGCTAGCAGCGAGTGAATTAGGGTGAAGACCAGCACAGTGGGAACCGTCATAAAGTGGACGGTGCGGAGGGTTTGCCAGCTGCCAAACAGGGCCGCTAGCCAGTGAAGTTGAGCCGGTTTATACATGGCCAGACCGCTGGCGATCGCCAGCAGCAGCACTGGCACAATGAGGGTATATACCAGCCGATGCTTAGCAAAGTTTTTGCGCTTTTCGTTCTGGCTGGCGTGCAGGGCTTTGAGATCGCTGCTGCTGGCAAAGCGATGCTGCCAGCGCTGGGTAATAAACACAAAAATGCCGTAGGCCAGCAGGTTGAGCGAGTACACCCACATAATGGCAAAGTGCCAGGCCCGCCCGCCGGCCAGCCAGCCGCCCAGCAGGAAAATTTCAGGGAAGTCCCATCCGGCTCGTCCGCCAAATACCGGGTTAGCGTTGTAGATTTGCAAACCGCTGGCCATCATTAACAGCAGGGCGACGATGTTGACCCAGTGAAAGATCTTAGCCAGTCCGGCCTGACTGGGGAGCTTTGCTTTCCGTTTTGCCGCAGTTGCCGTCATGGGGGTTACTCGTAGGCTCGTCAGGTTTGAAAGCCGTTATTGATGGGCACCGGGTAAGTAATGTCGTACTGCTCTAGCGCCCGCTGAATGCTGCTGGCGTCGCGCTCGTAGGCAAACTCCGTGTATGAACGCCAAGAATTTTTAGCCCCTGATCACTGTAGCGCTGATGCCAGTCTACCAGCGAGGGCAGAGTGCGCTGGCAGTTAATGCAGCCAAAAGTCTAAAACTGAAGCAAGACTACGCTGCCTAGAGCATGTCAGACATAGCTGAGATTTCCCGAGATGTAGCGAGGCTGCTCTGAACAAATCTTGTACAAAATTGTACTTATCTACAGCGCCGAGCCAACCTTTGCTGATCATTGAAAATTTAGATCGTCAGCTAAGTAGGAAGACCCAATCAAATATAAGACCGTGTAGGTTGCGGTTGAGGAACGAAACCCAACGCCCGCATGGGTTACGCTACCGCTAACCCATCCTACATTTGAATTAGCCCAGCTACTCAGGCGAGCAGTGGCTGTGGCGAGGCGTAGGTTTTGAACTGCGATCGCGCGACAGCCTACAATACACAGCTAAAGTCTATGGAGGGACTGTTATGGAGAACCCCCACCAGCGATCGCCAACGCTGACTGGCCCCACACTCATTGCCCCCACACTCACTGGATTCACAGCGGTGCTCATGTGGGCTACCCTAGCCCTACTCACTGACCTGAGCGGCACCGCGCCGCCGTTTCAGCTCACAGCGATGGCGTTTACCGTTGCGTTCTGCATTGGAATAGCCGCCTGGGTACGAGCCGGGGGCAGCGTGCTGGGGCATCTGAGGCTGCCCTGGCAGGTCTGGGGTCTGGGCGTAGCTGGGCTGTTTGGCTACCACTTCTTCTACTTTTTAGCCCTGCGTCATGCTCCAGCGGTAGAGGCGAGCTTAATTGCCTACCTCTGGCCGCTGCTGATCGTATTTTTCTCGGCTCTGCTGCCGGGAGAGCGGCTGCGGTGGTTTCACGGGGCGGGGGCGATCGCGGGTTTCTTTGGCGCGGCTCTGCTCGTGACCAAAGGCCAGGGCTTTAGTTTTCAGGCCCAGTACACCACCGGATACCTGGCGGCGCTGGTCTGCGCCCTCACCTGGTCGGGCTACTCGCTACTGTCGCGGCGCTTTGGGGCCATTCCAACTAGTGCCGTTGGTGGTTTCTGCGGCGCTACAGCGGTGCTGGCCTGGGTCTGCCACGTTCTGTTTGAGCAGACGGTAGTGCCTGCGGGCTGGGAATGGGCTGCTATTCTTGCCCTCGGGCTGGGACCGGTGGGTCTAGCGTTTTTCACCTGGGACTACGGAGTGAAGCACGGTAATATTCGCGTACTGGGGGCACTATCCTACGCGGCACCGCTGCTGTCAACTCTGCTGCTCATAGCTTTTGGCCGAGCCGAGGCGACCTGGTCAGTAGGTCTGGCCTGCGCGTTAATTGTGGGCGGGGCAGTGTTGGCTACCCTCGATTTCTTTCAACCTGAGGCAAAGAAAGCGAGTTGAGAATTAGCGACGATTGCGCCAGGCCAATACAAGGGTCAACCCTAGCAGCAGCGGCGTTAGCCAGTCGCCCCAGCGAATGTAGGGGGTGAGGCTCTGGCGGCGATCGAGAGTCGCGCGGTGGGTGAGGTAGGTATGGGGTTCGCCTAGCCACAGGGTGCGCCCGTGGTTGTCGACGAGGCCGGAGAGGCCGGTGTTGGTGACGCGCAGCGCCCAGCGATCGCTCTCCACCGCCCGCAGCACGTCAAACCCATGCTGCTGCCGCATCATCCATACCGGGTAGGGGTCGTTGTTAGAGGCCGTGACAACGAACTCGGCCCCCGCTCGCGTCTGCCGACGAAATAGACGGCTGTAGCCTGACTCATAGCAAATGCCCATCGCGCTCTTGCCTAGAGACGTCTGAAAGCGCTGCACAGGCGACCCCGGCACCAGGTAACCACCCAAAGGCGACAGGCGATCGATCAGGCGGCCCAGCACCGCCTCAAAGGGAATGTATTCGCCCAGAGGCACCAGCTGTATTTTGTCGTAGCGACCGTGGATCTGGCCATCGGGTCGCAGTTCGAGAATGCTCTGGGTGTACTGCTGTCGTCCTGCTGCAGATACGGGCGCAAAGGTGCCTAGCCACAGCGGCACCCCAGCCTGACTCACGGTTCGAATGACAGCTGCAACCTGGGGCGCATTCACGTTCCACAGCTGCGGCAGCGCCCCTTCAGGCGTTACCACCGCGTCTACCCCTTGACCTACTAAAGACAAATAGCCCTCCGTGTAGCCCTCTAGAGCCTGACGAACGCCCTGGGGCGTAAGCTTTTCTCGGGTCGGTATATTGCCCTGAATAAGTCCCAGGGTAAGAGATTGGCCCTCGGCAACAGCGCTAGTGCGGGCGTAAAGAGCTGCGCCCAGCAGGTGGCTTGCCACGACTAGAGCGGCTGCCGTGAGGGCAAGGTAGCGAGTAGGGGCGTGAGGGCGTGAGGGCGTGTGAGCGTGAGGGGAGATGAAAGCGCTGGCGAGGAGGCCATTGGTCGCGACGAGAATAGCAGCTATAGTCTGCGGCCCCGACAGACGGCTGAGGTGAAGTATCCAAAGATTGCTGGGGCTCTGGGTCAGACTGAGGGGCGACCAGTCGAGGGGGCTGTAGTTACGCAGGGTTTCGAGGGCGCACCAGAGAGCAGCACCCGCTAGCACCAGCCAAAACGGGCGCTTGGGCCAGCGGCGGGCGGCCCAGGCTACGGCCCCGCCCCACACCGCAATGCAGGCCGAGCCCCAGAGAACGATAAAGAGCCAGGCGGAGAGCGCGATCGCCACGCTGCTCAGCCACGGCACCCCCATCCACATCAGCGGATGCAGGTGCGTAATCCACGCCAGTGAAATGCCGTAGTACACCAGCCCCCACAGCAGTCCGTAGGCCGTAGCTAAACCCACCCTGGGTGTCGCCAGCACAACCCACCACAGCGGCACCAGCCCCACCCAGGCCAGCGGCCACAGGCTCCACGGTGGCAGGGCTAGAACCATTAACAAGCCGCTGAGAACGATCAAGCCAGCCTGTCGCCAGCTCCAGCTACCAATCAGGTTTCGCCAAAAGATCGTCGCCGCTTTCATCCCCAAACTCAGCTAAGTTGCTCACTCTACGTAGACGGATTTTTGCTAGTTTCCCTGCTCAGGTAGTCGGCATACCTCCCCTTCAGCGTTCAAACCAAAACCTCAGCTCCAAGCTGCGGTGCACGAATTCACAAGTACGGCCTGCCGCTCTTTTAGTGCTGAATCAATTGCCCATACACGAGTTGAGGAAGCGATGATAGATCGCTTCCTCAATGCGGTAGTCGAAAAGAGCTAGCTGACCTAAACCAACCGGAAACCCTACTCAGCCGTTGCCAGTTCGGTACTGCCCCGACGGCGGCGGTTGGTCAGCGTATTGAACAACATCTGGCCAATTGCCTTGATCAAATTACCTTCCAGCTCTTTGAACATTTCCATATTGAGGCCAAAGGCGTCGTTGGCCTCTTCTACAATACTGTCCACCATGGCGTCATCCACCGGAGCGGAATCCATGGACTCGCGGTACTTCGCCTTGAATGCCTTCTCGTCAGTAATTTCAGGGAACTCATAAAAGGCCGTACCTTCGCCTTCGGAAAGGTTCATGGCTCTCTGAGCAATACCCTTTAGAATCTGCCCACCCGACAGATCACCGATGTAGCGGGTGTAGGAATGGCTGACCAGCAGCTCAGGCTGGGTATTGGCCACCTCGCGAATACGATCGACGTAGCGCTGCCCGCCCGGGGTTAGCGAAATCTCCTTAGACCAGCTGGGCCCGTAGTAATAGGCCAGATCAGATTCCAGGGTCGCCTTGCGGTGGAGCTCAGGGAAATAGATCTTGGAGACAACCGGGTGATCTTTGTGGCGCTCTAGCTCCTCTTCCATCGCCGCGTAGGCGTAGTAGAAATTGGCCACTAGCTTGCGGTAAGAATTCTTCTCGACCACACCCCGCAAAAAACAGCGCACAAAGCCCATGTTCTCGGCCATAGTGTGGGCTTTCTTGGTGCCTTCGCGCAGCTCGGTGGATAGGTTACTGCTCATGCTGACTGTCTCGCTCTAGGGTGAATTTAAAAAGTGAGGTTTGAACAAAGTTCTGGTTAGTTAATGCCTGCCCAGGCTAGCTCGGTCTCAAAGATGAGAGCGCCTTAACGTGCCATTACAACAGCCACATTTGTTTAAACTAGACCCATTTGAAGATCGTTACCATTACGAATTTTTACAGGTCGTTACCTCAGCCCTGCTTCGCTAAGAAACAATTTAGCCGCGATCGGGCCTAGGCCGCCATGCGGGTAAGCAACACCGGGCAGGGGGCGTAAACCCGCACATAATCCGTTAGCGACTCGCCCAGTATCTTGTCAAGGTCGGGCAGCCCTTTGGCAATGGTGGGCCGACGATCCGGTGAGCCCAAGACAATGAGATCCATGTTGCGCTCTTCGGCCAGCTGGCAAATACGGCGACCGGGTTTGCCCTCGGGAGCCGCCAGCTTATAGCTAATGCCGTATCGCTTCACGTCGGCCAGAGCATCCATCAGAATAGGGTCTTGGTCGGGGTTGGTACTGGCTACATCAAAGGGCTTTGTTTTCAAGCTAGACACCGAGTGTACCAGCGTTAGCTCGCTACCTTTGACATCGCGCAGCAGCGAAATAGCGATGTTTAAGCCCTCCCGCGCTGAGTCGGACTTGTCCATCGCCACCATTACCCGTTTGATGGGGCGAATGCTGTAAAGGTCGTCTTTAACCAGCAGCATAGGCCGCGCAGCCAGCTGAAACACGTACTGGCTAACCGAATTTTCGAGAATGGCCTTCAGCCCTTGCAGCCCTCGCGACCCCATGATGATCAGGTCGACGTCAACTTCCCTAGCCACCTGAATTACCACGTCCTTGGGGTCACCCTCGCGCAGGACAGCATTGACCCGGCTGGGGTCAAGGTTGAGGTTGGTAATGGCTGTGGCCAGGGTACGCCCTCCAGTCTCCCAGCGCTCCGCCATGGTTTCGGCAGATACCTGAGAGGGCACCACGTGCAGCACCGTTACTGAGGCCCGTTGGATCAGGGTAATCTCCATTAGCACCTTCATCATGGCTTCCGTATTGCCAGTGCCAGAATCGGCCAGAAGAATTTTTTCGATCATGATGTCCTCGTAGGGTTGCGCTCGACGGTAAGGCTATCTCTGGGCATTGCTGATGTACTACTGGGTTCTAAGAAACGCCTAGGGATCCCACTGCAACGGCCCGACCGACCTATCTACAACCGTCGAATCAACGGTGTATAAATCTGAGCTAAGGTGTTCTCAACCATCATAGGCACTGGTTTTGGGCCTATTTTGGCGCGATTCATAATTTGTAGTAGAGTTTGCCCGCTAGCCAGGTCAATCAACAGAATGCCGATGAACAGAATACCTATAGGCGGCATGGCCTGATGGAACCCTCCCATTGGTATGAATACCGGGTCATCGTACAGCCTCACCACACCGACTACGCGGGGATTGTCTGGCACGGCACCTACATCGCCTGGATGGAGGAGGCGCGGGTAAATTTTCTCCACGACAGTGGACTGACCTTTGCTGACTGGATCAAAGCCGGTGTTGACCTACCGGTGGTCGATTTGGGGCTAAAGTACCGGCGATCGCTCACCTTGGGCGACACCGCCCTAGTCAAAGCCCGCCTTGGGCCTGTTAGAGGGGTACGTTTTGTGTGGCACTACGATATTCAAAATGCCGTCACTCAGGAGACTTGTATTGAAGGCAGCGTAACCCTCGTGCCGGTTGATGTTAAGACCCGTCGAGTGCTGCGCCGCCTGCCTGAGTCGCTACAGACAGCCTTAGACTTGATGGGTTGAGTCACTGTTGTTGTGCGCTACAGGTTTCCGTGCGCTACAGGCTCAAAAATTTGTAGGATGGGCATGCTTCGTTTTGCCCATCGGCGTCCACCTTGAGGCCATTAATGGGCAAGGTCTAGCGCCCTTTGCCCATCTTACGGTTTGCCAGATATGTTTCCCCGTCCTAAAATTCTCGCTATCCTCTGCACGCTGGTTGTTGTGATGACCGCATGGCTCGGGGCCACTCCCACCGCCTATGCCCAAGAAAACACCGTCGACTACACCCTCACCAACCTCAGCTTTCGCGATTTTTCGGGTAAGTCGCTCTCAGGCACCTCCTTTGCGGCGGCGGAGATGCGGGAAGCCAACTTTGAAAAAGCCGACCTCAGCCGCACTATCCTGACCAAAGCGTCTTTTTTGAGGGCAAACCTGGCCTCCGCAGACCTGACGGGTACCTTTGCCGATCGCGTTATTTTTGACGGTGCCGACCTCTCTAACGCCGTTTTTACCGACGCCCTGCTCACCAGCAGCAGCTTTGGCGAAGCCAACATCACCGGAACCGATTTTTCAGGGGCGATTATCGATCGCTTCCAGGTCGCCCAGATGTGCAAGTACGCCGATGGCGTGAATGAGCGCACCGGGGTAGCAACGAGGGATAGTTTGGGGTGTCGGTAGGGAAAAGGGGCGTAGGTAGGGGCAAACGGTTGTTTGCCCTGCGGAGTCTATAGCCGCTCTAGTGAGCTCACATCACACCAGCACAGCGCCTATATTGGCGGCATCAAAGTGTTTTTGCAGGGTAGCTTTGGGCAACGGCCCCAGCAGATGATCCCAGGGCAGAGGCTGATCGAGATCCCAGTCGGTGTGGACGTAGTATTCCAGCGGCGGCAGCTGATCCTGAAAATCCTTAAAAGCGCGGCGGAAGCTGCCCAAAGAGTCGCCATAGTAGCGAGCGCGTTCGAGCACCGGGGCAAGGCGGCGATCGCCCCGCGAGATCAACGCCTGGATAACTGACCAGTTGTAGCTCTCAGGCCGAAAGTCGATGCCCTTAGAGCGCAGGTGCTTTTGCAGATACTTGAGCCGCTTTTCGGCCGCTTTATCAACCCCACACCACTGAAAAGGAGTGTGCGCTTTGGGCACAAAGGTGCTGCATCCTAGCGTCAGCCGCAGACCCGGAGCCGCTTTTTTGAGCCGCAGCATCAGGGCAACAGTCTGCTCTAGATCAGCCATGGTTTCACCCGGTATCCCCACCATGCCGTAGAGCTTCAGAGCGCTGAGCCCGCCCGCTTTAGCATTAACCGCCGCCCGCTCAATATCGTCGGTTTCGAGCTTTTTGTTGACGATCTGGCGCACCCGCTCCGAGCCGCTTTCGATCGCAATGGTGATCGAGCGAGTATCGTGACGGGTCAGCGTTTCCGCCAGTTGAGGGGTAACGGTGTTAGTGCGCACCGAGGCCAGACTGAGGCGCACGTCGTCGAACTGGGGCCGGTTTAAATAGTCAAGCAGAGTATCAAACTCCGGGTGCTGGGTTACCGAGGCCCCCAGCAGCCCCAGCCGGTTGGTCACCGCTAGCCCCTGCTCGATGGCGGGCAGCAGCGATGCTTCGAGGCTGGCGGTGCGAAACGGCAGCGTCAGGTAGCTGGCCAGGCAGAAGCGGCACATCTCGGGGCAGCTGCGCACTACCTCCACCATGAAGATGTTTTCCCAGGCGGCGCGGGGGGTCACCACCGTTGAGGCCGACAGCACGTTGCCCCGGTAGGTCTGCTTTTGCACGGTAGCGGGGATGCTGACATCGACGGGTGCGATCGCCCGCACTGCTCCAGCGGGGCCGTCGTAGGTGACGTTGTAAAGCGAAGGAACGTAGACCCCCGGCACAGCGGCTAGGTGGCGCAGGGTTTCTTCGCGGCGGGCCGTTTTCAGCTCTAACAAGGCATCAAAGAAGTCATCTAAGAGCGTTTCGCCATCCCCAAGCAGAATAACGTCAAAGAAAGGGGCAAAGGGCTCGGGATTAGCGGTCAGCACCGGACCGCCGCCGAACACAAGGGCATGGGTGTCGCCGCGATCCTTAGCAAACAAAGGAATCGCGAGCTGGTCTAGCTGAGCAAGCAGGTTGGCGTAGTCTAGCTCCCAAGATAAGGAAAAGCCCAGCACGTCAATGGTCGAAGGCAGCGGCTCGTGGCCATCGGTAAATAGGCGGCTGACGCTGATATGGCTCCGGCGAGCCAGGGTGGCCCACACCACTTGGTAGCCCAGGCTAGTAATGCCGACGGTGTACTCGTTAGGAAAGGCAAACACCACCGCCAGCGCGTCATCTGCGGGGGCAGCGGGCTCAAATAGCAGCGTTTCGTCGTGAAGAGGAAGGGGAGCCACAGGCAGTGCGAAAGCAGTAAAAACAGTAAAGCTTCTTTAGTGTAATCAGTGGCAGCGACAGCCAAGGGATTAGGCTTTAAGTAGCGGTACCTACGCTCCGTGAGACTACGAGATGATATAACAGTCTCCATAAGGGTTGAAGGATGAATCGCCTCAACCGAACAGATTTTGCGCTATAACAGCGTTCTGTCTGCACAAACCAAAAGAACGTCAGTTGATTTGCGCAGGTAGCAGGGTCTTCTCGGCCAAATGTCGTAAAAGTACGGTGTTGGCCTGGCTTTTATGAACCTATTATTAAGCTAACGCATCTACCAAGCTACCTCACCTTGATAAAACTCTTTTAGACTCATCCGCAGCGGTGCGGCTTTGGCTTATGAATTCTCCCCTTCCCCCTATGAGCTCCACCTACATCCTTGGCGATGAGACCACCGTCCGCGTCCCTCGCGGCCCGTCTCTGCTGGCTCAGGCCGAACGCATTGCCCAGGATTACCAACAGAGCCAGGCGACAGAGGCCGCTCAGTCGCTTAGACAAGGCGTAGTTTATCTGCGTCAGGGGCAGTACAAGCCTGCTTTAACCGTGCTGCAGAGGGCTCTGGAAAGCTATCGCAAGCTCGACGACAAAGAGAGCCAGGCCAAAGTACTGCAAACGTTAACCTATCTCTACTACCGGGTAGCTGATTACCTGTGGGCCGCCGACTATGGACGTCAGTGTCTGCGGGTGGCTCGCGAACTGGGGAACGGTGCGCTGATGCAGCAAACCTTAGGTCATTTGGGCAACAGCTATCGCCACCTGGGCAACCTGCAGCGAGCGCTAGAGTACATGGGTCAGAGCCTCAAGATGGCGAAAAAGCTCGGCGATCGTCACGGTGAGATGCGATCGCTCAATAACCTAGCCATGATCTACCGAGCCAAGGGGCTTACTCGCCAGGCGGCCACGCTCTACGAGGCCAGCCTGATGATGGCCACTACCCTGCGCGATCGCAGTACCGGGCTGCAAATTTTGCAAAACTTAGGCAATACCTATCTCACGCTGCGGAGATATACCCAGGCTATCGGTTGCTACGAGCAGTTCCTGTCCCTGGCCAAGAGTGGAGAAGGTGCCGTAGACAATCACACGACCCGCCGCGTTCTCACTCAGGTCACGCTGGCGAGCACCGCATTAGGTGACTACAACCGGGCGATCGTATACCTCCAGCAGCACCTGTCGATCGCCTGTGCCCTGGGCGATACAAAGGGCGCAGCCGTGCTGATGGATGACCTCAAGCGTTGCTACGTAGCGCTTAGCGAAGCGCGAGTTGCCGTACTGCGGACGGAGATGATCTCGATGTAATTCAATTGCAGTCGACTTCGGACTATATAAGAAAGGACGCACTATCTGCGTCCTTTCTTATATAGATAATATGCAGCAGCACGGTGCTCAAAAGGGGCAGCTAATCACCGTGCCCCTTAATAGCTTGCTGGCGCTACTGCCAGTTAGATGCCATCAGCTCAGCCAGGTCAACAACCCGCTGGCTATAGCCCCACTCGTTGTCGTACCAAGCCACTACTTTTACCATATCGCCGCCCATTACCATAGTCAGGCTGGAGTCAACGATAGAGGACTCATCGGTTTTGCGGTAGTCAATCGACACCAAAGGTAGGTCACTGTAGGCCAGAATGCCCTTCATTGCCCCTTCGGCAGCAGCCTTTAAAACCTCATTCACCTGCTCGGTGATGGCAGACTTCTCAACTTGTACCACCAGGTCAACCACTGACACGTTGGGGGTAGGCACTCGTAGGGCAATTCCGTTCAGCTTGCCCGCCATTTCAGGAATAACCAGAGCTACGGCCTTGGCAGCACCTGTGGTAGTGGGCACGATGTTTAGCGCGGCGGCTCGGGCCCGGCGCAGGTCGCGGTGGCTAGCATCAAGCAGGCGCTGGTCACCGGTATAGCTGTGTGTGGTAGTCATGGCACCTTTGATAATGCCAAAGTTGTCGTTGAGTACTTTCACCACCGGAGCCAGACAGTTTGTGGTACAGCTGGCGTTGCTGACCACGTTTTGACCCTCGTGGGTATAATCTTGGTGGTTGACGCCCATGACGTAAGTACCGATGTTGCCGCCCTTGCCAGGAGCTGTAATCAGCACTTTTTTAGCTCCGGCTTCAATGTGGCGAGAAGCACCCTCCTCACTGACAAATACGCCGGTAGACTCAATTACTAAATCAATATCCCAGGCACCCCAGGGCAAGTTATTTGGGTTGCGATCGGAGTAGCACTTAATCGTCTGGCCATTGACAATCAGGCTGTTGTCCCCAGGCTTAACGTCGGCATCAAGACGACCGAGCATAGAGTCGTACTTCAGCAGGTGGGAGTTAGTCTTTGGGTCAGACGTATCATTGATAGCTACCACCTCAAGCTGGCTGTTTTCGCGCGTCAACCAGCAGCGCAGAAAATTACGACCGATGCGGCCAAAACCATTAATTGCTACTCTAACCACTGCGTTTAACCCTCTGTTGTAGTCGACTAGGTATCTATTCTTAGACGACACCATAATATCGCAAAGCATGATCCACTTTATAGGGGGTGTCAATTGAGCTAAATCTATACCCTTGCCTAGAATCAAGTCACTATACCTATGGACGCTGGTTTATGAACTTGACAGCAACAGCTCCTGAAGATGAATCCGAAGAGTTGACATAAGTATTTCTACTCTATTCACTTAGCTTGCATAGA
This sequence comes from Nodosilinea sp., assembly GCA_049645805.1. GTDB lineage: Bacteria > Cyanobacteriota > Cyanobacteriia > Phormidesmidales > Phormidesmidaceae > Nodosilinea. The sequence goes on along the minus strand of JBARUP010000293.1, from coordinate 2,204 downwards.
AAATCGATATGCTGCCCTAGCGTTCCTTGGGCTGCTAGGACTCTGTAGCACTACCTGTGCTGTAGCGCCCTTTCTGTAAGGTGTTGTGCAGAGTATGGACAGGCTGTAGGCAAACCCGTCAGCATAGGGGTAAAGCCCTAGCGCAGCAGGCATTTGAGGCCAAGCGCCCAGGATCGGCCACCTGCCGCCTCCGCTCAGCTTTTGGTGCTTGGTCAATCTTCTACGGCTACCTAGCCAGGCCAAGACCAATGTTTAGGCCAATTCGGCAATTCTTGCTATGATTACGCCTGACACTTGGTGTGGTGTGGTGTTCTAAGGAGTGTAACGATGCCGATTCCCGTAGATTTTAGTGGCAGACCCTTCCATTTCATTGGGATAGGGGGTATTGGCATGTCGGCACTAGCCTATATTCTGACTAAGCGAAAGCTGCCCGTTTCAGGCTCAGACCTACGCCTTAGCCACATTACTCGTCGTTTGCAAGAGGCAGGTGCTCATATCTTCTGGCAGCAAGAAGCTGCTAATCTAAGCTACTTTCCTGGCGTCCAGCAGGCTTCTACGGCCACCTCCGAGTGGACGGGTGCTATCTCTAGCCTGGCCGTGGAGCAAAGGCGTACCAACGTTACTTCAGACGCTACTCCCCAAGTTGTTTGTTCCACGGCGATCGATACCCGCAACCCCGAATACCAGGCGGCCCTGGATCTAGGCTGCCCTATCCTGCACCGCTCTGATTTACTAGCCGCGCTCATTCAGGAATACAGCAGTATTGCTGTAGCCGGCACCCACGGCAAAACCACTACCAGCAGTATGGTTGGCCAGCTGCTACTGAATGCCAAACTCGACCCCACCATTGTAGTTGGCGGTGAAGTTTCAAGCTGGGGAGGCAATGCCCGCATGGGGCAGGGACCTTACTTGGTGGCAGAGGCCGACGAGTCAGATGGCACCCTAGCTAAGCTCAGGCCCAGCATCGGCGTCGTTACCAACATTGAGCTTGACCACACCGATCACTACCAAGATTTAGAGCATGTAGTTGACACCTTCCAAACCTTTCAGAATCAGTGTGGACTGCTGGTCGCTAGTGCCGACTGTAATGTGATCCGCGCTAGCCTCAGCCCAGACGTCACCTACAGCCTTAGCTCTATTGCTGGTGCTGATTACCACGTTACCGATGTTCAATTTGGAGCCGACGGCACCTCTGCTCTAGTGTGGGAACAGGGGCAGTCCCTAGGTCTACTGCACCTGCGAGTGCTGGGTCGCCACAACCTTAGCAATGCTCTAGCTGCCGTAGCGGTAGGGCGTCACCTGGGTGTCGCTTTTGACGTCATCACCGATAGCCTGGAGCAGTTTTGCGGTGCTCGCCGTCGCTTTGAGCACCGGGGTAGCTACAACGGTATTCAGTTTTTTGACGACTACGCTCACCACCCCAGTGAAATACGAGCGACGCTGGCGGCGGCTCGTCTTAAGGCCGATCAGTCGTTAACAACGCTGGCCGACAGCCGCAGCAGCCATGAGCGGAGGGTGGTAGCCGTATTTCAGCCCCACCGTTTTAGTCGTACGGCGGCACTGCTCAATGATTTTGTCGAGGCGTTCAGCGATGCCGACCAGGTGATTATGGCCGACATCTACAGCGCTGGTGAGAACAACACCTTCGGTGTATCGGGACGGCAGCTAGCGGATGCCGTGGGCCGATCGCACCCCCGCGTCATCTACGGCCACACCCTAGATGACGTTCAGGCGGCTCTGGCTCACAGCCTGCGTCCCGGTGACTTAGTCTTGTTTATGGGAGCAGGTAATCTCAACCAAATCATTCCTCAGGTGATGGCCTATTACGCAGAGGTAGAGGTGCCTTCGCTACAAGAAGCCTGCTAAGCTGTCGTGCTCCAAGAATTTGGCTGACACTGGGAACATCTGTTGAGCACTGGGCCTATGAACCAAACCCTTAGGGTTGTGCCAGACCTGGCCTGCTTAAAGCCGCGGGTATCGCTACAGCCGTTGACCACCTTTCGCGTGGGCGGGTGGGCTGAGTGGCTGGCAATGCCGCGCCACCTGTGCGAATTTGAGCAGGTGATTGACTGGGCGATCGCAGCCGACATCCCCATCACTTGTCTGGGGGGTGGATCGAATCTGCTGATCAGCGATCGCGGTATTGCTGGCCTCGTCCTTTGCACCCGCCGCTGGCGCAGTACTCAATTTGATGCTGCCGGGCA
>JBARUP010000292.1:0-4115 GCA_049645805.1 Nodosilinea sp. | reverse complement strand
GGAGTGGCTACTAGCTTAAATAATCTGGGATTGCCGGTGCAGGTAAAGTGGCCTAACGACCTAGTGTCGGGGGGCAAAAAGCTGGGGGGAGTGCTAGCCGAAACCCGTTCGGAAAGCGACAGGATTCAAACCGTAGTTATCGGTCTGGGGCTCAACGGATTTAATCCTGTGCCCGCTACAGGAACTTCAATTCAGCAGCTAATTCACCCGGAACGGGCTCCTGTTCCGCTGAATAGCGTGGAGGGTTTAGCCGCGGTTGCCCTCTATGGCCTCATGCAGGGGTATCTCCACTGGCAAAACCAGGGGGATGAAGCCTTTTTGATTGATTACCAATCTGGCTTAGCCAATCTAGGCCAGAGCCTGACTGTAGCGGGTCAGGCGGCAGAGGTAATTGGGATAGCCCGATCGGGAAATTTACAAGTGCGGCTAGCGCCCTCGTACAGCGACATACCAGCGTCCACGACGCTGGAGATCGAACCAGGTGAAGTAACTTTGGGCTACAATGCGTAGCGGCTGATTATGGTGAAAAAAGACAATTTAGAGCTGACTCAGAGGCACAAACTTTCTGGAGTTTATCCTTCAGCAGCCTGGCTACAGATAGCGATGTTGGTAGGTGGTTTGGGGCTGTCCCACAGCGGGTTAGCCATTGCTGAAGCCAGTACTGCATCTGACTCACCGGAGGGAGGGGAGGTCACAACCTCCGCTGACCGTCTGTTACCCGCTAGTAGCAGTGCCCACAGGCCCGGCTCTCAAACAACGCTAAACGTGCCATCACCCTCTGTAGCACGACCTGAATTTACACCTCAGCGTCCGGCTACGTCAGCCGTTGTCCCCCCCCCTCCTGCAGCGAGTTCGCCGATGTTCTCTCCGGTTCCACCTCCCCCTCCAGCCGCTATTACTATTACAATCCCGGCTCAGACGGCGGCTTCTACTATGGCTGAGAGCCTGCTGCAGCCCCCTGCAGCATCTGTAGCGGCTACCGAGACTCCTGCTGCAGTCCCCGCCCCTGGAGCGACCGCCCCTGCTCCGGCGATGCCCGCATCGTCGGCTGCCGAGGCCGTAGTGCCCGGGGCCGCAGTGCCCAACACTATTGCCGCCGATGAATCAGTGCCTGCTGGCTATAACAGCGTCTTTGTTGACTCGACCGATTACAGCCTAGGAGCCACTCAGGCTCCGGTAGCCCAGCCGGCCGGAGCGTCGAGTGTCGTATTCGCAGAACGCTCCAGTGGCTGCCAAATTACCGTAGCGGCTGGGCAAAGTAGCTCTAGCGCTGCCTGCGCAACTGCTGCCTCAGCTCCCCAAAGGGCTGGGGTAGGCAGCACGGGTCAGGGCGAGATTCGGGTTGGTCCCCTCGCTGTTAGTTCCCAAGGCGTGCGGTTGGGCAGCACTACTATTGTCAGCCGCGAAGCCCTCAACGAAAAGCTGCGCCCTCTCAACGTGCTGCGACGGGGTAGTGAAGACTATGTCTTTCCGCTGTCGGTGCCAGCATCGATTTCATCGCTATTCGGCTGGCGCATGCATCCTGTTCAGCAGAGCTGGCGTTTTCACTCGGGTACTGATTTAGCCGCTCCTCTGGGCACTCCGGTGCTTGCTACCCGAGCCGGACGCGTGTCCGTAGCAGATGCCCTAGGCGGCTACGGCCTGACGGTAATCATGCGCCACGACGACGGCAGCTTAGAGTCACGCTACGCCCACCTGTCTCAGCTGGCGGTTCAGGCCGGGGAGTGGGTTGAGCAAGGAGAAGTCGTGGGTTTAGTCGGCAGCACGGGTACGTCTACAGGCCCTCACCTACACTTTGAAATGCGCCAGTTAACGGCTGATGGCTGGGCGGCGGTAGATCCTATCGAAGTGCTGGAGTATGGTGTTGCTAACCTGCTAGAGATTATCGACAATCCGCTGCTGGCTGCCCTGGGGCGCGACATGGCTGCCCCTGCCGCCGCCGTTGAAGATGCCCCAGCAGCCGACTATCCCTTCCGCCCGGCGCAGCCCAATGCTAGCTAAGGCATTGCCATACATAACCCAGGACATACAGCTCTCTTACCTATATTGGTGTCAGAGCAGGTATTGGCTTGGGGATAGTAGCCATGGGTTTTGTCTTTGAGCATCAGGTCCGATTCCACGAAACAGATGGAGCTGGAGTTGTGTACTTTGCCAGCGAGTTAGTCATGTGCCACATGGCCTATGAAGCGTCTCTTGCTGCCGCAGGGCTAGACCTTGAAACGTTCTTTAAAGCCGAAGCCGTGGCCTATCCCATTGTTCACGCCAGCATAGACTATCGACATCCGCTGCGCTGCGGTAATCGCGTTACCATCCATCTCGTTCCGGCCCGCATTGACGATAGCGGCTTCGAGATTTGCTACCAGGTGAGGCTTCAGGAGACGCTGGCAGCGCAGGCCGTAACTCGTCATGTCTGCATTGATGTAGCTTCCCGTCGCCGTTGTCCTTTGCCTGTGACCATAGAGCAGTGGATTGATCGCTGGGGCGATGACCCAGCACAGCAGAAACGCTGATGGAAGGAAGCTGGCAGGAGTGGCTGTTTGTAGGGGGCTATGTAGGTTTTCTGGTAGCGATCGCCTTCCTGGTGCTCCGCGATCGCCCTAAGTAGGCATACTACCGACAGCCCAGAGAGTCGCGTGTCGCGACTCCAGTAACCGAATTCACTCCCGCTGCTGTCTTGCAGAGCAAGCGAGCCTGAGCCCCGCCCAAAATTGCGCCTGAAAAATCGGCTCCGGTAATCTCAGCGCCCTCAAAGGTAGACCGCAGCAAAATAGTATTCACCAGCACAGCATCGCCCAAATCACTGCGAGTAAAGCTTACCGAGTCGAGCATGCCGGTGGTGAAGTCAGCTCCGTGGAAGTTGGCATCGGTGGCCACTGAACCGCTGAAGATAGCTCCTCGCACGTCGGCTTCGCTAAAGTTGGTTAACTCTAGATTGGCGTTGGAGAACTCTGCTGCCCGCAGCTGCTGTCTAGAAAAATCTCTGCCTTTGAGCTCCGCGTTGCTAAAGGAAAGCGGCGGTGGATAGTTTGGGTTAGCGGCGGCTGATCCTCCCCACAGGCTAACGCCTAGGGCTAGGCCGACTAGGGCAGCAATAAAGCGCTTCAGCAAAACAGGATGCATGGCATACCTCTGGAGTGCACTGCCCTAGTTTTAACACTCCGGCCGGTTGAACATCTCCCGGGTCGGTTACTCGACCTAAATTAGCGGCCAGATCGCAGCTAAACGAGTTTTTGTAAGTAATCCTTGAAGGCAGTCGTATTGTTTCCGTAAATTCTCGGTGGCGTCCACTCCGAAAACAATTTGCTTCGATAGGCTTGTTACAAGCGCTTAAAGGGCGACTTTGTTTTAACTTCAAACGTCAGATAGGCGTCTCCTGATGGGGTTTCCCCCGGCTTTGGCCGGGGGTTTTTGTTGGCGGGTAGCCGCTGCAATAAAGGGACACAGCGGTCTTAGTTAAGCAGATTGGCTTGATTCCGGGCCTTGGGCTTGCCACAATGGAGACAAAGGCAACGATACAAACCGTTACACGGCAACTCTGATACTCCATGAACGCGATCGGTATTCTCGGCATTCTTTTAGCGCTGCTGCTAGTGGGTACGGTAGTCTACCTGCTTACTCCCCGCCGCTATCAATCCTCTGACTCTGTGGCCAATGCCTATGACGAGTGGACTGATGACGGCATCCTTGAATTTTACTGGGGCGAGCATATTCACCTGGGACACTACGGGACACCGCCCCGCCGCAAAGGCTTTTTGGCGGCCAAAGCCGATTTTGTTCACGAGATGGTGCGCTGGGGCGGCCTAGATCGCCTGCCAGCGGGCACAATTGTACTGGATGTCGGCTGTGGCATTGGCGGCAGCAGTCGCATTCTGGCCCGCGACTACGGCTTCGCCGTAACCGGAGTCACGATTAGCCCCAACCAGGTGCAGCGCGCTCAGCAGCTTACCCCACCAGGGGTTTCTGCCAAATTCCAGGTCGATGACGCTATGGCCCTGTCGTTTCCTAATGCTAGCTTTGACGTGGTGTGGTCGGTGGAAGCTGGCCCTCACATGCCAGACAAAGCCGTGTTTGCCTACGAACTGCTGCGGGTGCTGAAGCCCGGCGGCGTGCTGGTG
>JBARUP010000291.1:0-1621 GCA_049645805.1 Nodosilinea sp. | reverse complement strand
GGGACATGGGCTTTCAGCCCGGCCATTTCAATGCCGGGATTCGGGGTATCGGCCATGGCCACCCCACCCATTTTGGGCATCGAATGCGCCATAAACACCCAATCTGGGCAAATTAAGCCAAGCATCTTTGAACCATTCCGCTATGTCTTTGTGGCAGCTCTATTACCATCTGGTCTGGGCAACAAAATATCGCCTGCCGTTGATTCAGCCAAGCTGGGAGACCGATTTGTACGGCTACATGACGGGTAAGGCTAACTACCTGGGCTGTATTATCCACGCTATCAATGGTACCGAAGACCATATTCATGTGGTGGCGTCGATTCCGCCCACCCTGGCGGTGGCAGATTTTGTGAAACGGCTCAAGGGCAGCAGTTCCCATTACAGAAATAAGGTGGCGGTGGCAGAGCGGTTTCAATGGCAGGAGGGGTATGGGGTGTTTTCGCTGGGGCAGCGCCAGCTTGGCCGAGCGGTGGGCTATGTGAACAATCAAAAGCAGCACCATGCCCAAAATCGGCTGTGGTCGGCCCTAGAGCCTGGGGCAGATTAGGGTTCTGGTGACGGGGCCGCGGCACCAAATTTGAGGGTGGCCCAGGCGGTTTGAAAGGTTTCGACATCGCCATTTTCTTCGGCAACTTTGAGGGAGCGGATGGTTTCGGCCCGCTGAATGGCGGGGGCTTTGGCGAGGGCGCTGGTTTCAAAGCAGGTTTGTAGGGCTTTGTAGATGCCGGTTCGGCGGCTCATGGTTTGGTATTTGCGCTCGGTGTCGAGGAGTTTGGCGACGAGTTCGAGATACATGGGGTCGTCGTCGCAGAGGGTGGCGAGAATGGCCCACTCGTCGGGGCCGAGGGTGGTGTTGTCGGCGCTGGGGCGGGGATCATGGAATTTTTGGCCCGTGACTGCGTGGTAAATCACCGCCGCTACTCTCTGGGCAGATACTTCACCAACGCTTTCATCACCTCATGGGGCTGGAACTGCAACGGCCTGTCAGCACTAGGGGCGCTGAGGAAGTCTGTCCACTCAAAGATTTCGGCAAAGCCGAGCTGATGGAGGGCAACGACGATAGAACTCACAGACTGCTTGCTGCCGATGACGAGGATTTTGACAGGTTCGCGATCGGGGTGAGGGGATCTGTGGAGTTTGAGGGAAAGTTCGAGAGGCACCGTATCGTTGACGCTAATAAAATGAGCTTCCTCTAGCCGATAGCATTTTGTACCCAAAACCCATCGCTGTCAGGGAGAGGAAGAATTGCCACAGGCTGGTGGGGTTTAAGATAGCGCGGCTACTGTCGAATACACACACGACACCAAATGCTACGGCGACCCAGCCCAAAGGCTTCATCGGGGAGGGTAAAAATACTAGAGCAAACACGCCAATGCACAGTGAAATAACTGAGAGATCAGCCGCAATACCGCGCCACCAGGGATAAGCCTGGGTAGTAAAGATAATATTCTTGCCGAGGAAGTAGATGCCTAGCAAAATCAACGCGAGGCCAAGGATATAAGAGAAAAAGCGCATATTGTCCTCAAGATTTTTGATAGTTATGGTTTGGAGTAAGTAGGAAGGCCCAATCAAATATAAGACCGTGTAGGTTGCGGTTGAGGAACGAAACCCAACGCCCGCA
>JBARUP010000290.1:0-4219 GCA_049645805.1 Nodosilinea sp. | reverse complement strand
GGGGGTGGGTTTGTCTCGCTGATGGCTGGGCCAAGAACAACTCGCTGGGGCATCTCGCTGCACAACGCGCTGAAAACCTACTACGCACCGCTGCTGTTTCGGCCCCATCTGTTTTTTGCGCGGGGGCTGCGGCTGCTGTTTGGCGATCAGGTCATGTTTTGTCGTCGCGCTGATTTTCTTGCCTGCGGCGGTTTTGACCCCGCTCTGCCCATCATGGAAGAGGCCGATCTCTGCCTCAAGCTCTGCCGTCGGGGTCGCCTTTGTCAGCTCAACCGAGTGGTGCAATCCTCAGATCGACGCGTAGCCGCCTGGGGTGCCCTCAAAGCCAATACGATCTATCTAATGATTGGGCTGCTCTGGGGGCTAGGGGTACCCGCTGCTACCCTGAAACGCTTCTACGAAGAGGTGCGCTGACCCTATGGTGCTGATTTGCTTAGTCTGGCTGACGGTTTAGCCCCCAGTCGTAGGGCAAATACTGCACCTGAGTCAGCTTAGACAGAGACGGGGTCGTTGAGAGGTAGGTGCCGATATAGTCAGGCACGGAGGGGGCCACCTGCAAGAAGTCTTCGCCGTACCACTTCAAGATCTTGCTGCAGTAGAGAATGCCGCCGTCAGCGTCGTAGAGCACCTTGTCGGGGTTGTGAATAAAGCGGTGGGCATCGGTTTCGAGCTGAGCCTCTACGATATCTGGCCAATAGGCTTCGTTACGCAAAATAGGGCAGCCCACAGCGGCGCACACCACAGCGAAGTGGATACGTGGATCCTTAAACTGAGGGCGCAGCATATCGTGCTCCAGGTTGTTGAGGCTAATGGCCCTACCGTCGAGGGTGTACAGTGAACGGCTAAAGAAGCGCCAAAATGCCAGCCAGTTGGGCAGCCCAACTACCTTTGGCAGAACGGAGTCGATGGGGTAGCGTTGCAGCACCTGCTGAATCACCAAGCCGTTATAGAGGTTGATGAACAAAGCCAGGGTTTCCTCAGACGCCAGGCCGTCTAGGGTAGTCGGTAAAGACGCCAGCCAGGCGTCTAGATCAGCGGCGGCCTGCCGCTGCCAGCGGGCGTAGTCAACCCGTCCTCGGTCGTCAACATAGGTCTGAAGCAGCGTATTCCAGGGAGTAAAATTCAGCATGCCCATCTCCTACATCTGGTATATAACGCTATGCCCTTCAAGCCAACGCCAGCGCTGCCGCTCCGTACTATGGCCTGGTGGGTACTAGACCGCTGGATCCAGCGGACGTTCCCCGAGGTGTCAACGCTGACGCCCCAGCGTTTGGCAACCTGGCTAAGCGAGCACAAAGCTCCTTTACCTATTCTGCTCGATGTGCGTCGAGACGATGAGTTTGCGGTTAGCCATTTACCGGGAGCCTGCCTAACCCCCAGTGTGGAGGATGCCCTAGCGCTGGGCATAGACCCTAATCAGCCTGTTGTTGCCTACTGTTCGATCGGGTATCGCTCAGCTCGGCTGGTCGCCCAGCTGCAAAGGGCTGGGTACACTCAGGTATATAACCTGGGTGGGTCAGTTTTTCGATGGGCAAACGAAGGGCGATCGCTGGTCTGCGACGGTCAGCCCACTGCCGTTGTGCACCCCTACAGCCCTCGCTGGGGGCTGCTGCTGAAGCCGGGGCTGGCCCATCCCCTCGGCCCGCAGTGAGCCGTGCTAGCTAGAGCGGGCCAAAGCCTCCCACTGGGGCAGGTCTTCAGGGCGATCAATGTCATTTAGGGGACTGAGCAGCTCTACTGTGAGGCGCTGGGCGGTGGCCGCTGCTAGGGTTTGGCTTAGCACCCGGTCGGTGCCCCAGTCGATAGCGTCAAACAGGGCTGGTTCTAGCCGCCGCAGGCCAATTAGATAGTAGCCGCCGTCGGTGGCGGGGCCTAGCACCACATCGGCCCTGTCTAGCGCGGCTAGGGCAGCAGAGAGATGGTCAAGGCCCAGGGTGGGGCAGTCGCTGCCAATGGCGATCGCCCCCGGTCGACCCAGCGCGATCGCCTGACTAAAGGCGGCTTTTAGGCGATCGCCCAGCCCTCCGCCGGCCTGGGCCTGGTACACGGCATCGCCTAGCCAGGCCTGCATGCGCGACGGGCTGCCGCCCGCAAAGTGCACCTCAACGGCCAGGGGGAGCTGGCTAGCGGCAGTCTGGGCCTGGGCCAGCACGTACTCTGTCATCTGCCGCTGTAGGGCTGCGGCCCCCTCTGGCCCCAGGTGCGGAATCAGGCGGGTTTTAGTGCGGCCCGGCTCAGGATAGCGAGTAAACAGCATTAGGCTAAAAGTCTGGCCCAGGGGCTGATCAAAAGCTCTGGTCTTCGGTTGAGTCATATCGCAGTGTCTTTCAGATATACAAACTGATGCAGGGTGAGCGGTGCCCACCCTGCATCAGTTTCTTAGCCTCAGTGGACTAGGCTTATCTTGACACTGAGTTGTTAAAAGCTCTCACCATGCCGTCAGTGTAGGGCTTCACGAGCTCGACCTGGTCAGCCCCAAGACGGCTGATGATTTCGTCTGTCAACATTTCAATGCCTTGGGCCGTCATCTTCCAGGGCACGCCTATTTCTTCTAGCACCACAACGCACAGAGCAATTAGCTCCTGCTCAACAACCTGTAGGCTGCCTTGCAGTACCGCTAGCCACAGGTAAGCCTGAAACATAGACAGATCGCGTAGCGATGAGTGCTTAACCTTCGGGTCTTTCAAGGAGCCTCGACGCCCATGGTAGTTAGAGAACGTTCTACAGGCGCGGGTGTAAACGGTTAGAGCAATGTCTGAAGCCTGCGGCAGCATTTGCTCTACCACCCTAAAGACTGGGTCACCAATATCATAGCGAGCGGCGGCGGCGCACATGCGCTGCCAGGGTAGCGCCACCTGCTCTTCTAAAAAATCAAAATAGGAGCCGATCAGCACCTGCTCCGCTGGGGAGAGGTACTCTAGCAACAGCGCGCTGCTAAAGTTGATTTCTGTGGTGATAAACCCCAGGGTGCGCCAGTCTTTAGCGATCATGTGCTGCTCTTGAAACGCCAGCAGCAGCGGTTCTAGGGCGCTAGACAGGGTATCAACATTGGGCATACCCCAGGCCGCCAGAGAAGAGCTGCCGAAGCTGGCCCGTAGCTCGGCCTTAGAAGCCGTGCCCCCCGCAGACTCTTGATAAACATCAAGCAGCTTGAGATACACCGGGGCCGCAAATCTGGCCAGGTTTAGTACTTCTTTAAAGTCGCACCCTTCTGGCAGATGATCGTAAGTATCTTTTACTCGAACCGCTGCTAAACGGCAGCGCTCTTCGACTAGCTTTTTGGGCAATTTCTCGGCGGTCTGAGCCCGTCCACTACTGGCTGAAGCGCTACGTAAGGCATCGCGAACGCCAGGATCGTCTGCTAAGCCCAGTTTAGATAGACGGGGTAGATATCGCTCAGCCCAAAGGTCTACTAAACGCTCAACACTAGGAACTTGGGCAAGCTGGGAACTAACGAGCATATTTACTGTCCTGATTTTTGCTTAAGGGGTTGAAAAGAGCTGACGCAAAAAGTGTAAAGATTTGATGATAAATAAAAAGATAACAAATCGATAGCTTCTATCGACAACAGCTAAATTTAGCCTACACAAAAAACTAACGAAATCCGGATTTTTTGTTTAGGGATTCATCAAAAACGCGCTTACTTTTTGATTTAAACAAAATATCTCAATAACTAATAAGTAGGAAGACCCAATCAAATATAACACCGTGTAGGTTGCGGTTGAGGAACGAAACTCAACGCCCGCATGGGTTACGCTACCGCTAACCCATCCTACATTTGAATTAGCCCAGCTACTTACGCAGGCTGCTCTAAAGGCTCTAGGCGCGCCGATGCTATCTCCAGAGGCGACGGACTGATGGCCAACACGGCAGACTGAAGCCAATGGTGCTGAGCGACAGGTCAATTAAAAAGAAGCATGGACTAATAGAAAGCTCGCTTTAGAAAACCCCGATTCATCATCAGAAATTCCTTAGGGGTTTACTATGCTAAACCCCTAGGGAATTGGGGGTCTTCAGCCAGGATTTGGTATGAGCCGATGATTCTTAAGGTGAATGTCGCCACGATAGGTTTTATTGAGTGGCTGTTCTAAAGCCGTTTGGCACAGTCTTCTCGGAGCGCTCCAGTCATAACTTGCGGCTGCCCATAAAAGTGCTATTCGCTGGAGCAAACCGGGCATCGTCGCGGGCTGAATCATGCCGCCTCAGAAAGTCATTCACC
>JBARUP010000289.1:0-3423 GCA_049645805.1 Nodosilinea sp. | reverse complement strand
TGAATGCGAATGTCTCTGACGAGAATAAGTACAGTTCTCAGCGAACCCGCTCTCGTAAGGACACACGCAGATATGGCTATCGAAACTTCGACAATTCGCTCTCGTGGTATGGAACTGCTGATGCAATACAAGCAGTCTCCCTCTGTGCAACTGCGCAATAGACTAGTTCAACTCAATGCTGGTCTTGTCCGCAAGATCGCCCACCGGGTCAGCCATCAGTGCTCTGAACCCTACGAAGACCTCGAACAAATTGGCTATATTGGCTTGATTCGTGCCATTGAACGGTTCGATCCTAGTCAAGGCTGTGCTTTCAGCTCTTTTGCCGTTCCCTACATTCGCGGTGAAATGCTGCACTTCCTACGTGACCGAGGCACTACCGTCAAAATTCCTCGCCGTTGGCAAGACCTGCAAAAAGAATCACAAAAGCTTCAGCTAGAACTGATGCGCAGCCTAGGCCGTAACCCCAGCGACCACGAAATGGCCGATGCCCTAGATGTATCGGTTAAAGAATGGCGGGAAGTCAAGATGGCCCACAAAAACCGCCTACCCCTCAGCCTCGACGCAACAGTCTGTCAGCAAGTCGATTCTAGTATCACCCTGGGCGAAACTTTGCCCGACACTCACTACCTGCTGATGCAGGCACTAGAAGAAGACCGCCAGCAGATTCAGCGCGCCCTGAATCAACTCGAGGCTAAAACTCGCACCGCCATTGAGTTCGTCTTCTTTAAAGGACTATCCCGTAAGGAAGTAGCTGAAAAAATCGGGGTTAGCCCTATGACCGTGACCCGCCGTATTCAGCGTGGGGTAGACGAGATGATTGCATACCTGCAGCCCCAAGAGTTGCGCACTGACCCATAAGCTCTATCTAATCTGCATCTTCTGAGAGCGCCAGCGACGGCCATAGATAACGGCTTCTCAACAATGCTTAAATAAATGGCTTAATGCAAAAAGCCTTGCTGTTTAGCAAGGCTTTTTGTGTATCGGAGCGGCGGGATTTGAACCCACGACCCCCACTACCCCAAAGTGGTGCGCTACCAAGCTGCGCTACGCCCCGTTCTATTGCAATCGTGCTTACCTAGAGTAGCACGGTGAGAGTATAACTCTAAGTTTACTTAGAAAACAACCTTTGGCGAACTAGAGGTTTAGAACAGCGCCAGGTGGTGAACGGCTTGCACAAGTTCCTGAGCAGCAACAGCGTCCCATTCTCCTTCACAGCGACGATTGGACAACAGAATAAACCTGAGGCTATAAGCGTGGGGAAAGCCATCTATCTCCAGCCATAGCCCATCGGCCTCCGCTTCGCAAGTGACACGTTCCGAGTCCGCAAGCTCAGCGGCGATCGCTTCTATCGTGGCGTCAATTTCTACAACCAGGCGACGAAAGACAAAGAACTCGGTTTCCGTTAGCTCAATTGCCCAAGTATCACCTGCCAGCAAACCCCTGTAGTGAGGAGCGGTTGTGTCCCAGCCCAATCGCCATCCACTACCTTCCTGCATGAATCGCTGGTCTGCGGTAGCTGGAGATCCATTCAAGTCTATTCGCCGATAATCTCGGGCTGGGTCAGCTCATCAGACATTTCAATGATGGCCCGTAATACCGGCTTCATTTTAGGATCCTCGTAATTTTCAAAGTCCTCAAAGCGCCGCCGCTGCGCTCGGTTCGCTACCTGTACTGTAATTCGGTAGCGATTAGAGGCTGCTCGAATCAGGTCTTCGGTGCGTCGCATTACTTGAGTGCTGTCAAAGGGAGAGCGCTTAACCATAACAACCTGAATTGATGACTTAAGCTTTTATACTACCAAGAAACTTAAGCGCCACCCAAACACAGCGTCAAAAGCTCGTACTTGCCTGTGCACCGTTGAAGTAGCTGTGGGCTTGGAATTAGCAAAAGTCTACAGCTAGTTTTGCAAACGATGTTTAAGACGTTTAGGGTCACCTTCGTCAAGCACATGCCCTTCTTCCAATAGAAAGGCGCGATCGCAGTAGTCGAGCTCTACCAGTCTGTGGGTAACCCATAGAGCCGTCAGCCCGCGCTCTTTGACCAAACTTTGCACGCGCTTGACAAGGTCGATTTGGCTGTCGGGATCAAGTAGAGCAGTGGGTTCGTCAAGCAGCAGCACGTGGCAGTGGCGGGCAATAGCCCCGGCGATCGCTACTCTCTGCTTTTGCCCGCCGCTTAGAGCGTAGATAGGCCGCCGCTTCAGCTCTATTAAATTGATCGCCTCTAAGGCATCATCTACCCGATTGCGAAGTTCCGCTAGAGGTAAATGCTCCTCCACTAGCCCAAAAGCGACATCAGCTCCCACCGTCGGCATCACTAGCTGATGGTCAGGATTTTGAAAAACGAAGCCCACCGGCTTTTCAACGAACCACTTCCCTCCCTGGGGCTGTAGCAATCCCCCCAAGATCTTGAGCAGCGTTGACTTGCCGCTGCCGTTGTTGCCCAACAGCATACAAAACTCCCCAGGCTGGACGGTCAACGAGCAGCCTCGCAGCACACTTTGTCCAGATGGCCACTGAAACTGTAGGTCACTGACCTTAATCGCCTGGGAGTATTGAGCTGTCACAGTATTGCTAGACACCAATCTGTATCTGTCACCATAGCTGCTACTGATCGCCGCTTAGCGCAAAGAAGCCAGGGGGGCGACCCGACGCAGTAGCTGTACCGCTCTTCTCAAAAATCTGAACCGCTGCTATCTCTGTACCTATGACACTAATACGCTTGTAAGGCTGCTGATCACATGTGACTTCTACCAGCTCCCCGCTGCCGCTGCGCAGACCCTCTGTAAGTAAGTTAAACAACCCCTCTGCCTCACTCTTCTCTTTCTTTTGCACTGAGAGGGGCATAGGGGTGTGCTTCAACATTAACTCGATCGTGAACATAGTCGAATGGTACTCAGTAAGTTGTAGGGGACTCAGACAGCTTTTCCAAAGCTCGTCCTTCTATATATAAGTGTAAAAGGATATGTGGTGTATGAGGTCGATACACCACCTCTATAACTTCGCTGTACGGATTTTATTTCTAGAGCCGACCTCCGTAGACAGGCTTGAGCGTGCCCCGATTTGAGTGGAGCCAGGACCTGAGGAAGAAGCATAGCCTGGCTATGGCATTATTCATTCTATTTATATAAGCATAAATACTTACGAACTCCGCCGAAATCTAATCATAATTTAGGATTTAGCAGATAGCCCTCCTATAAATAGCTTTATAATGATAGAAGCGGTAAAGAATAGTAAACATTACTCATAATCTAAGTGGGACTGTGTTGGCCCCGGTCAGCTTCCTACCTCTGGGTTTGAGTAAGCGCCATCATTTTCCGTGCATATATCTTGTTGTTAAATAGTTATGGAGATTCGTGTATGACCATAGCAATGGGACGCGCGCAAGCCCAGCGAGGATGGTTCGACATTCTCGACGACTGGC
>JBARUP010000288.1:0-12601 GCA_049645805.1 Nodosilinea sp. | reverse complement strand
AAGCCCTTAAGCGCCTTACCAAAGCTGCGGCCAATTTCAGGCAGCTTCTTGGGGCCAAACACCAGCAGTGCTAGCACCAAAATTAGCGCCATCTCTGGGAGACCCACACCAAAAACGTTCATAAACTAACCCCCACGGGCAAATGTGTGTGAACTGAAACTGTCGCGCACAAAACTGTTGTCCATAAAATGGCAAAAGAGGCTGGGTAGTCAAGGGTCTACTCCAGCCTCGGACAAAGTATATTCTGGCAGGTCAGCCCTGGATGTGCACCCTAGAATCAGATAGCACAAACGAGACCGAGCGGTCGCCACTCGGCCTTCGAAATCTCTAAAGGCCTACGCTGCGCCAGTCCACATCGAAGCTGTCGAGCACGATAGAGGAATTGTAAAGCTGTAAAATAATCAGCAAGAATACGAAGAACAGACCGATGAAAACCGCCATCACAGGGGTAGTGCCCCAGCCGGGGGCAACCTTGCCGTACTCAGAATTGAGGGGCTTTAATACGTCTCCTAACCAAGTCTTTTGTGCCATGGATCCTTCCCCAATCAACACTTTATAGTTCGTAATATTATAGAATGAAGTGGTTTCTTATTCTCATAAACTCCATGGAACCCGCAATAGTTCTTATCATTTCCGTTGCGACGGTGCTGGTAGCCGTTACTGGTTACTCAGTTTATATGTCTTTCGGACCGCCCTCCAAGCAGCTGGCCGACCCTTTTGACGAGCACGAGGACTAAAGCAGCTCTGAAACGCATTTTGCTTCTGCCGAGGTACTTTAGGACTTAGAGGTATTCTAAGACTCAACAGATCGCCTCCCTAAACCTCTGGGACTGGAGATAGAGCTAGTCTCTGGGAAACGGTTCACCTAATTTGGGCTGAGTTTGAGCTAGACTCAGGCGTCATCGACTACAGTCTATTGATTCTGCGGGTCTCTAATGCTAGGATTAGAAACCTGTGGATTTGGTTTGGCCGTCTCGTCATTATCCATCATTAGACCTCTGACCCTTACAATTGTTGCTCTAAAAAATATGATTAAGCTTCGACTCAAGCGCTTCGGCAAAAAACGGGAAGTCAGCTACCGTATCGTGGCTATCAACAGCAGTGCCCGTCGCGATGGGCGGCCTCTAGAAGAGGTCGGCTTTTATAACCCCCGCACGGACGAAACCCGGCTCGATGTACCTGCTATCGTGCGTCGCCTGCAGCAGGGTGCCCAGCCCACCAAAACTGTGCAGAGCATTCTCGAAAAGGCTAACGTTTTCGAGCAGATGAAGGCTGAAGCATAGAGCGATCGCTATTCAAATCTTCATTCTTGATTTCCTTGCTTCGACATGGATAGGTCTGACTTTCCAGGACTGGTTAGGTTTTTGGTAGAGCCTTTTTTAGACTCGCCAGACTCTTTGTGCATTGACTGCGAAGAGAACTCTGCCCAATCTAAGGTCTGGATCAGAATTGCCTTCAATAGCGATGAACGGGGTAAGGTGTTTGGCCGCGGAGGACGCAATATTCAGGCTATTCGCACCGTTGTGCGGGCTACGGCGGCTCTATCTGGGTGGTCAGCCTACGTAGATATATACGGTGCTCCTGAGCAAGATGACGATGATCACAAGCCTCGTGCTGGAGCACCGCGATCGCCCAGCAAGCCAAAGCCCCAGCTGCGCCCTAAACCTTGATGCTGCTGCTGTTTATGTCGATTTTCACGCCCGAGTTATTCTGGCAACTGCTTTACTAAATGTCTTCTCCCCTTCAGATCGAACTGCCTAGCCCTGAGGGTGCCCTTGCTCTGGCTGGTTATCGAGACGAAAATCTTAAACTCCTGGCTAGCCAAACTGGGGCAACCCTAGTTTTGCGTGGTCAGGATTTACTTGTGACAGGTACAGAGAACGGCGTTGCCCTGGTTCAGCGACTAGTTCAGGCGCTGGAGCCTCTATGGAGTCAGGCTCAGCCGGTTACTAGCGCCGACATCATGACGGCCCGTCACGCCCTCGATACCGATCGTGTTGATGAGCTTCAGGCTATTCATCAGGACGTGGTGGCTCGCACTCGCCGAGGCGAAGTAATACGGGCTAAAACCTTCCGCCAAAAGCGATACGTCAAGGCTCTACGCAGCACTGACATGGTGTTTTGCGTTGGCCCAGCGGGCACTGGCAAAACATTTCTCGCTACTCTTATCGGGCTACAGGCCCTGCTCAACAGTGATTTTGAGCGCCTGATTCTAACTCGTCCAGCGGTGGAAGCCGGTGAAAGGCTGGGTTTTCTGCCCGGTGACCTTCAGCAGAAGGTCAATCCCTATCTAAGGCCCCTCTACGACGCGCTTCACGAGCTGGTGGAGCCTGAAAAAATTGCCAACCTGATGGAGCGAGGCATCATTGAGGTAGCTCCGCTGGCCTACATGCGGGGGCGTACTCTCAATAACGCCTTTGTGATTATGGACGAGGCCCAGAACACGACTCCGGGCCAGATGAAGATGGTGCTGACCCGGCTGGGGTTTAAGTCACGCATGGTGGTAACTGGCGACGTTACCCAAACTGACCTGCCCAGCGATCAAACGTCAGGCCTAGGTGTAGCCCAAAAAATTTTGCAGGGGGTGAACGGCATTGCCTTTTGCCAGCTCAACCAGGCCGACGTGGTGCGACATCCCCTGGTGCAGCGGATTGTGGCAGCCTACGAAAACTACGAGAGTACCCCCCCCCATCGACAGGGAAAATCGTAGGCCGTCAGCCAGTGCACTAAAACCATTCCGGCAGCTAAACCCAAACGGTTTCAGTAACTAAGTCCCTTGAGCTGTACCGGCGCAGTCCCTGTTTGTACGCGATACAGGGCCTAAGGCCTTTCACGAACATCCTCGCCTTGGTTAAAGCCAGGCTGCCGGTGCCATCTAACTCTTTTACACTAGAGCCTTTAGATCAAACCGTAGCTAGCTCAGGAGCCGTCGCCGCCGCAACCTCTTCTAGCGGTGCTGACGCGTAGACTTCGGCAGAGTTGTTGGGGCTTTCGACCAGCTTGACTTTGTGGAGACTGGTGCCCAGGTCACTGATAGGACCTTGCAGCAGATCTCGAATGTGGACAGCGATGTTTTCAGCGGTGGGCACGACGTCGGTGAAATAGGCGATGTCTTTGTTGAGGAACGTGTGGTCGAAGGGCTCAATGACGTGCTCGTCGATCGCGGTCTGAAGCGCTGTCAAATCGACCACCATGCCGGTGCGCGAATCAATTTGTCCTTTGACCGTGATTTCTAAGTGGTAGTTGTGGCCGTGGCCATTGGGGCGAGCGCACTTGCCGTAGATTTCGCAGTTCTCTTCGTAGCTGAGGCGGGGCGAGGCGAGACGGTGGGCGGCGCTAAAGTGAGTGCTGACGGTAAGAAAGGCGTCCATGGCATTACCTGAGTAGTCTGACCAGAGTTCGGGATGTTCAAAAAGCTGAATATTCACTAAGGGCAGATGGGCAACGAGGCGATCCCAAATGGCTTTGGCCATAAATTCTGTTGTGGGCAGGGTTTGCTGAAACTCGGGCCACGCCTGATTGAGGTAAGCAGAGTCGAGCTGGGCCGTAACTTCCTGCTTGATAACGTGCTTGACGTCTGACAAGTTGAGCACCATGCCGTACTCATCTAGGTCGCCTGCCATCGAAACGTAGAGCACGTAGTTATGGCCGTGGCCAGGAAAATCGGCGCAGGGGCCAAACCGCTGCTCGTTCTCGGCGGGGCTAAGCTCGCTCAGCCAGTAGCGATGGCTGGCGGAAAACTGCGCCCGGCGATTGATGGTGCACTTCATTGGAGTAAAAACCCCTTTAGAGACAAGAAATCGGCTGCTACGTTAAGCAACCGTTACATCTCAAGCATAGTTTAAATTGTGGACCTTTGAAAGATCAGACTCAGCAGCGATCGCTACCAAAACAACGTAAAGTTTTGCGCCATAGCGATCTCTCCTGTAAAGCCCAAACGCCTTGCTCAGCAAGGTCTTTCCTAAGATAGATATTATCCTAAAGTCTGATGCCATGGCTTGCTGACATCAGGTTTGTTTTGTAAAATTGAATACAGAAACACGTTGACGTTCATCTTGTGACTGACTGGGGCAATCGCCCTATCGGTCATAGACGGAAGTAAGGAGGATCACTCCCCAAGGAACGCACCCTGCTTACGCAGTTTGTCAAATCCTTTGTCAACAGGAGATACTAGATGAAACTTTGCTATCGCGGCGTAGAGTACGATTACACCTCCCCTTCTCTTGAAGTCCAAGAGAGCGAGCTGACTGGATGCTACCGGGGCCGTTCGCTAAACTTCACCTACGTTAGCCACGTGCCCGTACCTCAGCCAGTAGCCAACTACACCTATCGTGGCGTCAGCTACAGCACAAATGCCCAGGGGCAGGTACAGTCTGCGGACGCCGCTGTACAGCGCCATCCAATGTTTAAGGCCAGGCGCGTGGCTGTTGGTGAGGGGATAAAGGCCCGTCGACACTTGCTGAGAGAGGCGGCTGATGCTCACCGCACCAACATTCAGCAGTCGATTCAGCACCGCATAGAGGTAGCCCGCGTCCAGGGTAATGACCACCTTTTGCAGCAGCTTGAGGACGAGCTACATCGGCCTGCTTAGGGCCGCGTTTTGAAGAAACTGCGCCGTCGACTCAGTGTTGCGCTGTAGCTGGAGCAGTAAGGGGCACCCTAGAGGTGCCCTTTTTTTGCTTGAGCATCACGATCGCTCGTGATCTAACGGCGGCTAGTCGCGATCGCGCCTCACAGGTCTTAGCTGGTATGGACACCCCTTCTCCGGAACCTACATCACGGCCCGGCCCTTTTGTTGAAGATACAGCCATAGACGTGTTTAGGCCCCCACCATGCTGTATCGGGGACTGACCCTGCTGGTGGTAGAGGGCGGTGCCCTAGATAGGGCGGAAACCCCAAGTGTCGACTTTGGGCCGGTTCAGGGGTGGGTAAATGAGTAGGGTAGCGGTTGGACTATTTTTTTGTTAATGCGCCTAGAGTTCCCTGGGTTGCCGATAGATAGTCCTGGGGCGCTAGCCACAGCATGAGGCCGCGTTTGCCTGCCGACACCGCTATCCGCTCGAAGGCAAGGATGGCCTCATCGACGTAGATCGGATACGCCTTTTTAGTGCCCAGGGCGGTGACGCCACCGCGAATGTAGCCGGTTAAGGGCTGCACGTCTTTAAGCGGCACGGTATCGGTCTTGCGATCGCCCGCCAGTACCGCTAGTGCCTTTAAGTCAAGCTGGGCGCTGCTGGGGATAACGACGAGACAAACACCGGCGCGATCGCCCCTAGCTATCAGCGTCTTAAACACCTGCTCCGGCGGTAGACCTAGTTTCTCAGCGGTACCTTCAGCGGTCAGGTCGTCGGGATTGACCTTGTACTCCAGCACTTGGTAGGGCAGCTTGAGGCGATCGAGGATGCGGGCGGCGTTGGTCTTACTCACGGCAGGTCTTTAAATAAATCGGAAACGCGAAACTGGGGAGCGCGGTCAACTCTACTTTGCTGCAAAGTTGTCTGGCCTAAGCCTATTGCAGTTGAAAATACAGGTGGAATATCCAGCCAAGATATTGGGCTGTCATAATGTCCCAGCAATTCTTAAAATAGCTAAAGAGAGGCAGGACTGCTGTCGCTCGCCCCTGCCCTTGGCTGCAAAGTTGAGGGGTTTTTGTGTTTCCTTCCCACGTCTGGCGCAGAACTCTGCGTTTGGATCGGGCCTACCTTCCCTGTCGCAATTCCTATGGCCTTTTCTTCAATTACCCGTGCTCTGCAGCGATCGCCCCTGGCAGGCGAGCTGCTTACCAAGCTCGACCAGCAGGGCCGCCTGGTGCTCAACGGCGTTGCTCGACTGCCCAAGGGACTTGTTTCCTCAGCGCTGGCCCAGGCGCAGCAGCGGCCGCTGGTTGTTGTTACCGCCACCCTCGAAGAAGCAGGCCGCTGGGCTACCCAGCTCGAAGCCATGGGCTGGGATACCGTGCACTTCTACCCCACCTCTGAGGCATCTCCCTACGACCCCTTCGATCAGGAATCGGAGATGACCTGGGGGCAGCTCCAGGTGCTGGCCGATCTGCTGGCGCTGCGGGCGGCTGGAGAAGACTCTTTGCGCAAGCTAGCCGTCGTGGCAACGGAACGAGCCCTGCAGCCCCACCTGCCGCCGGTTTCTGCCCTAGAGCCCTACTGCCTGCGGCTAGAGCTGAAGCAGGAGATCAACTTCAAATCCCTGGGCCAGCAGCTGGCTAACCTGGGCTATGAACGGGTGACGATGGTTGAAACTGAGGGCCAGTGGGCGCAGCGGGGCGACATCATTGACGTATACCCGGTAGCGTCAGAGCTGCCCGTGCGGCTAGAGCTGTTTGGCGACGAGCTAGAGCGGCTGCGGGAGTTTGACCCCGCAACGCAGCGGTCTCTAGATGCGATCGATCACCTGGTGCTGACCCCTACCCAGTACGGGCCGGTGATTGTCGAGTACCTGCGTCAGCAGGGCAAGCTGAATGATCTTCTCTCCGAAGCGGCAAAGGAGGGTTTAGAAAGCGGCATTCTTCCCGAGGGTACCCGTCGCTGGCTTGGCCTGGCTTTCTCGCAGCCGGCTTCTCTGCTCGACTATTTGCCTGAGGCTAGCCTACTTGCCATAGATGAGGTAGACCAGTGTCAGGCCCACAGCGATCGCTGGCTAGAGCACGTTAGCGATCACTGGAACGAGATCAGCAGCAGCGGCGGGCTAAGCGGAGTCGAAGCTCTCCCCAAGATTCATCGCTCCTTCCTTGACACCCTAGGCGACGCCGAAGTTTTTCCCCGCCTTGATCTATCAGAAATTGCCGAGGCCAACAATGGCTTGAACCTGGCTAGCCGCCCGGTTCCCGCTATCCCCCACCAGTTTGGCAAGCTGGCAGAAACCATTCGGGCCGAGAGCAAGCGCAAGTATTCTGTCTGGCTCGCTTCGGCCCAGCCCTCTCGCTCAGTGGCACTGCTGCAAGAGCACGACTGCCCGGCTCAGTTCATCCCCAACCCTAGGGACTTTAACGCGATCGACAAGCTGCACGGCCAGCACGTGCCCGTGGCGGTGAAATACTCTGGCTTGGCAGAGCTAGAAGGCTTCGTACTGCCTACCTTCCGCATTGTGGTAGTGACCGACCGGGAATTCTTCGGCCAGCACACCCTGGCTACCGGCGGCTACGTCCGCAAGCGGCGGCGGGCGGCCTCTAAGCAGATCGACCCCAACAAAATGAAGCCAGGGGATTTTGTCGTCCACCGTAGCCACGGCATCGGTAAGTTCACCAAGCTCGAGAATCTGGTTATTAACAACGAAACCCGCGACTACCTAGTCATTCAGTACGCCGACGGGCTGCTGCGGGTAGCCGCTGACCAGGTCGGCTCGCTCTCCCGCTACCGGGCCGCTAGCGGCCAGGCCCCGGTACTCAACAAGATGACCAGCACCGCCTGGGAAAAAACCAAGGGTCGAGCCAAAAAAGCGATTAAAAAGGTAGCCGTAGACTTGCTCAAACTCTACGCCCAGCGAGCCAAGATGGAGGGCTTTGCTTACCCTACCGATATGCCCTGGCAGCAGGAGCTGGAAGACTCGTTCCCCTACCAGCCCACCCCCGACCAGCTCAAGGCCGTGCAGGACGTCAAGCGCGACATGGAGAGCGATCGCCCTATGGATCGTCTGGTCTGTGGCGACGTGGGCTTTGGCAAAACCGAGGTCGCCCTGCGGGCCATCTTCAAAGCCGTTACCGCCGGTCAGCAGGTGGCTCTGCTGGCCCCTACCACTATCCTTACCCAGCAGCATTACCACACCCTCAAAGAGCGCTTTGCCCCCTACCCCATTCAGGTGGGGCTGCTCAACCGCTTTCGCACCCAAACCGAGAAAAAAGACATTCTGCAGCGGCTCAAGACGGGCGAGCTAGACGTGGTGGTCGGTACCCACCAGCTGCTGGGCAAAGGTATTGCTTTCAGAGGCCTAGGCCTGCTGGTGGTGGACGAAGAACAGCGCTTTGGCGTTAACCAAAAAGAGCGGATCAAATCTCTCAAAACCCAGGTGGATGTGCTTACCCTCAGCGCTACCCCGATTCCCCGCACCCT
The DNA here is from genome assembly GCA_049645805.1 of Nodosilinea sp. Taxonomy (GTDB): domain Bacteria; phylum Cyanobacteriota; class Cyanobacteriia; order Phormidesmidales; family Phormidesmidaceae; genus Nodosilinea. The sequence continues at coordinate 4,541 of JBARUP010000288.1, read as the reverse complement.
CTACATGGCCCTGTCTGGAGTGCGCGAAATGAGTCTGATTACGACACCGCCGCCTTCGCGTCGTCCGATTAAAACCCACCTGTCGCCCCTCGACCCCGAAGCCATTCGCACCGCTATTCGTCAGGAGCTGGATCGCGGGGGGCAGGTGTTCTACGTGGTGCCCCGCGTAGAAGGCATTGAAGATGTCTCGGCCAAAATTCGCGAGATGGTTCCTACGGCCAGAATTGCGGTCGCCCACGGTCAAATGGATGAAGGCGAGCTGGAGTCGACCATGCTTACCTTCAGCAATGGCGATGCCGAGGTGCTGGTCTGCACCACGATCATCGAGTCGGGCCTCGATATTCCCCGCGTCAACACCATTCTGGTGGAAGACGCCCACCGCTTCGGCCTCTCCCAGCTCTATCAGCTGCGGGGCCGAGTGGGTCGGGCGGGTATTCAGGCCCACGCCTGGCTGTTTTACCCAAAGAAATCGCTGACCGACAAAGCCCGCCAGCGACTGCGCGCTATTCAGGAATTTACCCAGCTGGGCTCCGGCTACCAGCTGGCCATGCGCGACATGGAAATTCGCGGCGTCGGCAATTTGCTGGGGGCCGAGCAGTCGGGCCAAATGGATGCGATTGGCTTTGATCTCTATATGGATCTGCTCGAAGAAGAAATCGCCGAGATTCGCGGCCAGGATATCCCCAAGGTGGATGATACCCAGGTTGATCTCAGCGTCACCGCCTTTGTGCCCAACAACTACATCCCCGACCTGGAGCAGAAGATGGGAGCTTACCGCTCGCTGGCCAGCGCCAGCAGCAAGGTAGAACTAGTGCAGATTGCGGCAGATCTGAGCGATCGCTACGGCCCCATTCCCCACGCCACCGAGCAGCTAGTGCGAATGCTGGAGCTCAAGCTGGTGGCCAAGGCGGCAGGCTTCTCGCGCATCAAGCCCGAGGGCAAGCAGCACGTGGTGATGGAAACGCCGATGGAAGAACCCGCTTGGAAGAAGATCAGCGAGCAGCTGCCTAGCCACCTGAAGTCGCGCTTTGTCTACAGCGGCGGCAAGGTCGTCGTGCGGGGGCTAGGGGTGCTGAAGCCGGAGAAGCAGCTGGAGAGTTTGACCGAGTGGCTGGGGTATTTGCAGGGGGCGATGCCAGAGCCACTGGCGAGCTGAGCTAGCTTCACACAGACCCCATGGGTTTTGGAAGATCCCTGGGGTCTCGCTCTGTAGGACTATCCCAAGACGGCAGAGTACGATAGATCGAGGACTTCAAACGTTAGCACCCCTGCTGCCAACCGTTCGTGCTTCTACCTGAAAATGCCATCATTGCAGAAGAAAAGCTAGCCCAGTACCTGCTTGTTCTTTTGCCTAAGGATGATAAGTGCAAATTCTTGGCTAAAGCAGGGTATACGTTAAACAACCGGCAACAGCTTGAACAAGACTTGCGGACTCAAGTATTATCTCAACCCGCTGAATTTGTTGAAACTACTCGCTACGGCAAGAAATATTTCATCCGTGCCAGTCTGCGTGGCCGCAATGGGATAGAGTTCAACATTCTGACGGTTTGGATGGTGGAAAGCGGTATGGCCCGATTTGTGACCCTAGTGCTAGATAAAGGAGCAAACCCATGAAAACCAAGTATCCGCTCTTTTCTCAGGTTGCTTTAGCCAAAGATTTGCCAGAGTATCATCTCAAGCGGGGTGATATTGGCACAGTTGTAGAGTACTACCCTATTCCCGAAGAGGAAGACGACGGCTATAGCTTAGAAGGGTTTGGGGTAGCGAATATAACTGTCGAGGTGGCAGCCTCACAAATTATTTCTGTGAGCCAATGGCAGCAAGAGGAGGAGATTTTAGATAAATTACGTCATCTCTCTCAACCCAGGTTGCTACAACTCCAAAAATATCTAGACTTTCTCTTACAAAAAGACCGATCACAGCAAAAAAGTGCCTAACTTCTGTCTACCTTGGAACGGGAAACACTGGTGCAGAAGATCAATCCCATGCCACTCCCTGCACTCGATCTAGCCAAGACTGACTGGGATTTCATTGAGGTGTGGATTGACTCCCTGCTGTCTCCGCCCTACCTTTTGCTGCTGATGGGTGAACGCTCTGGCAGTTGCCGTGTACACGATCCATCGGATGGATATAAGGTTGTATTTAGCACCACTACCTACGATGAAGCCCAAACTTGGTTACTAGAAAATGAGTACGAACCTGTTGAAGGTCGGCTAGCTGCGTCGGAGCTATAAGTATTGATGAAGTAGTAAAGGTCGCAGTGAATTTGGGTAATCGCTACGGCCCCATTCCCCATGCCACCGAGCAGATGGTGCGCATGCTGGAACTCAAGCTTGTAGCCAAGTCGACAGGCTGCTCGCGCATCAAGCCCGAGGGCAAGCAGCACGTGGTGATGGAAACCTTCCTGCGACTAGTCAAGAGTGCTTGGGGCTAAACCTCTACTTCATTCTCAGGCCATGTTTTTTTCATTAGAACAGCTTCGGCCTGATAGCCCAGACTGGCGTAGAGGGCTTGGGCAGCCTGGTTGTGGCTAAACACCTGAAGGCTAATCTGCTGGTGTCCCTGCTGAATCGCCCACTGGTGCGCAACGGCCAGCAGGGCGGTGGCAATGCCGCGTCGTCGGTGAGTGGGGACAACGTACAGCAGCAGCACATAGGGGTGCAAAACGCCGCTGCGCTGATCGGTAGCCTGACCTAGCCAGAGACCAGCGACGGGCGCAGTGGTATCGACTGGGGCAGCCCACCACAGAGGCGTATCACGGCTGAGGTAGCGGTCGACCGTAGTCGCCAGATGGTTGACGGGCTGGTGAGGATTGATCTCGGTGTAGGTGCGCACCATAAACTTTACTACGGTGGCGCGATCGAGGGGTAAACCAGACCGAATGCTGTAGCCCGGTAGCGCGGCGGAAAGTTCTTCTGCCTCATCACCCATAGCATTTGTGCCTTTGGTGCTTTTATTGACCCTATTCATTACTGCTGGTACGGCTTATCTCCGGCGCGGTCGGGAGCTGACTTTTATGGCGAGAGTGAGGTTAAGTTGCTAGGCTGAGACAAGTTTGCTCAGCGATGGTATCTACATATGGCATCCCAGTCTAAGACCCTGTTTGAGCAGTTTTTAGCGCCAGTTTTCTCGCAGCTAATCGATCGCGAGTCTCTGCTGCGTCTGCGCGATCGCATTGACTGGGAGGCTGGAGTCGCTCAGTTTACCAACCCCCAGGTAACGTACCCCGACTACTACAAAACTAGCAACTTTCACGGTATCAAAAACGGCTACCTGAGCGTAGACGCCGCCTTGACCTACGACCCGATTACCCAGTACGTGCTTCCGCCTGGCGAAGCTTGGGTGCGTGAGAGCCTAGTCAAAGCGATTCAGGGTTCACCCCGCCGCATTTTAGACTTAGGCTGCGGCACGGGTACTACGGCGCTGATGCTCAAGCGTCGTTTTCCCAGCGCAGAGGTAACTGGCCTTGATCTATCCCCCCAAATGCTAGTGATGGCCAACGACAAAGCCCAAGCCGCTAGCCTGGACGTGGTTTTTCGTCACGGCAACGCCATGGATACTGGGCTACCTGCTGCCGCTTTCGACGTGGTGTGCGCTACGCTGTTGTTCCATGAGACGCCCCCAGCGGTGGCAAAAACAATTCTTTCAGAGGCGTTTCGCTTACTGACTCCGGGAGGGCAGGTGCTGGTGCTAGACGGCAACCAGCGCACCCTGCGGGCCACCGACTGGCTCAGCGACATTTTTGAAGAACCCTTTATTCGTGACTACGCTCAGGGCAGCACTGATGCCTGGCTAGGCCACGCGGGGTTTGAAGCGGTGCGTACTGAGGACGTTTTTTGGCTCAACCAGCTGAGCCAGGCCCGTAAGCCGCTGCCGGTATCAGCCCCAGCCGTTGAGGACAGTGTGAACATTCTTCCCGTGCCGCAGCCTGCCTAGGAAACGAGGGGATAAGGGCCAAGATTCAAAATTTTCTTGCTGCCGATAGTTCCTGGCCCCGACTGTCTAGCTATTTATGCCCTGCGGTCTAGTGTCCTCTACGTACACTAGAAGCATTGATTCTAGGCAGGCAGAACGATGTTGCGACTTAAACCCTGGCAGTGGGCGGTGCTGGCGCTACCCTTAGTGTCTGTTGTCGGATTCATCGTGACGGCGGCGGCAGCGCAGATTTATGCCTGGGGTTTGAACTGGATTTGGGGCGTCATCGTGGTCATGCTGGTGCTGTGGCGGTGGCTGCTAGTCCGCTGGACTCAGCCTGTGCTGAAGCAGGTGGAAGTAGCCCTAGAGCAGGCGCAGCAGGAGCTGGATGCGGTGGCTGAGGCCGAGGCCGCCGTCGCACCTCCAGTAGGCAGCTCAGCGGCCACTGAGTTAGAGACGATCCTTGCGGCGGCCCAGCAAGACCCGCCGGTTTGGGAAGATTGGAACCCTTTCTGGCAGCGCTGCCGCGACGTGGTCACAGCGGTGGCCCACGCCTATCATCCCGATGTTAAATACCCGCTGCTCAATATTTACCTGCCCGACGCCTACGGCCTCATGAGAGGTAC
>JBARUP010000287.1:0-15245 GCA_049645805.1 Nodosilinea sp. | reverse complement strand
CGTCTTCAAAGCCAGCCGCATCACCAGCGCTGGCACCGCTAAACCCTGGGTCATCCCGAAACTCGTTGTTTTGCAGTGGGAACCCGGCCCCAGGAGCGTCAAAATCGTTGTCAAACTCAACCGATTCAAACGCTAGATCCTCATCAGCGTCGTCGCTGAACTCCGTCAGTTGAGAAGCATCGGGCTCAGCATCATAGGCCTCAGACGGCTCTAAGAAGGCGTCGTTGTAGGCACCAATCTCGCTGGGGCTATCGTCTAGAGCTAGCTCGGGTACAAAGCTCCCTGCCGCCGTCTGGTCGAGCTCCATAGTCGAAAAGGGCAGATCGTCATCAAAATCCGAGGCTAGCTCTGGGGCTGATTGTGAGTCAAATGCATCAAATCTAGCCGCATCAAATCCAGCCGTGTCGACCGTGTCGGAGCTGTCTTCTCCGGGTATCGCTTCGGCAGCAAAGGGATTAGGGGTAGTCTCAACCCCCGCAGACGGGTCGAAGGCTAGACCGGGATCGAAGACCACGTCGGCTTCAGGGTTACTAAAGAGGTCGTCACTAGGGAGGTCTAGCACCAAGTCGGGGTCGAAGTCATCTGCCGCTTCCCAGGCAGGAATCGAGACTCCAGCGGGGTTGGCAGCGGGCTCTGCCCAGTCTGTACCCAAATCTGCTTCAGAATTTTCGCCAGCTGCGCTCAGGTTTTCGCCGAAGTCGGCGTCAAGATCTTCCTCAAAATCGAGGCCTAAGCCAGCATCAAGATCTTGTCCAGCTTCTTCCCCAAAATCGAGGTCAAACTCTGCATCAGCGCTGGCTAGGTCAATCTCATCGGTGGCTAGATTACTTTCATCTAGCTGAAAAGACAGATTGTTTGCCGCCGGGTCGAACTCAGCTTCAGGTGAAGTATCAAAGTCTTCGGTACTGCCGTCTAGGGTTAAATCGACATCGACTAGACCCAGGTCCGCCGTCTCCAAGTCGGTATTAGCCTCAGCTAAAGGGAGATCGGGCGGAGTAGCGGCTCTGTCATCAAGGCTGCTGTCCACTAAATCGAGGTCGGCAGCGGCCCCTAAGTCTTCGAAGATGGGGTCTTCAAAGATAGGGTCTTCGAAGATAGGATCCTCAAAAACAGGCTCACTGGGAGTGCTGAGAATAGCGGACAGGTCGTCCTGGTCAGCGGCTGCCGGGGACGGCTCTTCTCCAAACTCCAGGTCTTCAAAGGCGATCGCATCAGCATCCCCAGCATCAGCGTCTAGCACTTCAGCATCTAAATCGTCGGAGATATTGTCTAGATCGCTCCACTCCTCAAGGCTAGTATCACTGAGGCCGGTGTCGAAGAGATCGCTCTCTGCGGCTAAGGCATCAATGCTCAGGCCGACCTCGGCTGACTCCGGTGCGGTCGCATCGTCGCCCCAAAGATCGTCAAGGTTGCCGCCCAACTCCGGCGCTGTGGGCGGAGCCGGGGGGATATCGAGATCCAGGTCAGTGGTGTCGCTGAGATTGTTGAGGTCTGCGATCGCTGCGGAATTCTGCGTCTCGACCTCGGCTTCAGACAGATCCATGTCGAGGCTGCCGTCGCCGAACTCTGTGCCGAACTCTGCACCGAACTCTGTGCCAAAGGCTAAATCTAAATCGTCGGCTGTTCCTAGGGTGGCCTCGCCAGCCTCAGCCGGGATGTCAGAGTCTATAAAACCGGCATCAAATTCAGAGTCTAGCCCCACATCAGCAGCACTGGTCTCGCCTGAGGTTTCGGATAGGCCTGCAGCATCTAGTTCAGCGGCAAAGCTGTCGGCCTCAGGCGCATCGGGTAGATCAAAGTCGAGGTCTAACTCCTCGGCGGAGCGATCGGCAGTCGGCTCGTCTATCCAGCTCAGATCGAGGTCAGCCGCCGCCGCAGGCTGATCATCAGCGAGGTCGAAATCAAGATCAAAATCGCCGTCTGAGGAAACTTCGGCAGGCTGATCGATAAAGCCTAGATCCAAGTCTGCGTCCAAATCGGTCGACTCATCAACGCTAGCCGCTTCGGCAAAACCTAAAGCATCAAAGTCGAGATCGGCAGGCGCATCGGTTTGGTCCGCACCGGCTTCAGGGAAGCCTAGATCAAAGTCGAGGTCGATAGGGTCAGCAGAGGGCTCATCGGCCAGCGCTAGATCGAGGTCAAAAATGTTGTCGTCACTAAGGTCGCTACTGAGGTCGCTACCGCTGAGATCGAGATCGCTATCGGCAGCCGCTGGCTCGGCACGCGCCTCGAGGCCGTCGCTGTCGGTGAAGTCTAGGTCAAAGTCTGCGGGAGCACCGAGATCAAAATCGCTGTCGGTAAGGCCTAAATCGAGGTCAAGATCGGCTCCGTTAAGGTCGCTGCCTAGGGCTGCATCTAGATCGCTTAGGTCGCTTGCTCCTGGTGCCGCTACCTCATCGAAATCAAGCTCCAGAGCTAGTTCATCGCTGGTGAGGTCGTTGTCTGCGGCTGCATCCCCCCTAACGGCATCGAGATCTAAGTCAAATTCTAGGTCACTACTAGCCGATGCCAGTACCAGGGCTTCACTCCAGGCGCTGGCATCAGCTCCGAGCTGTCTACCGCTCACGATTAGGTGACGAACCGCAGCTAGCTCTAGTCCTGTAATGCCTTTTCTGACGTAGGCAACGAGATCAGCCTGACTAGGCACTTCCCTACTCTCTAGGTTGACCTGGAGGGTATTTTCCTGCTGCACCACCCTGGCGGTAATACCCTGGGCCTCCAGATGGCGATTCATCAGAGCCGCGATCGCGTCTGGGTTGCCCTGGCGGGCTAGTTGCAGAACATTGGGGGGCGTATTAGACATAGAGGTCTATTGAATTCGATGAATTCAGCGCAGGGGCCGGAGAATTCCCTATAGTATGCCTGTGGTGGCTGATATTGACACAATGAACCTTGCTGAAGGCCGTAATTCTGGCGCAGTAGGGTCACGAATGTTAAGGAACTTGTTGCAGCCGGTTCAAGATGTTCTCTAGCTGCCGCTGTGCCTCGCCATAGCGCTGCCAGTCGCCCTGCTGAAGGGCCTGCTGACCAGCCTGGTAAGACTCTAGGGCGGCCTGCACAAGTTCGGCCGTAGAGCTAGTCTGAGGTGGTGCCGACCCTGCTGGTGCTGCTGGCGGCGGGCTCGCTTCTCCAAAGATAGCATCTAGGCTTTGGCCAAGGGTTTCGCGCATGACCACGCGATCGCTGTAGGCAACAATTACCCGCCGCAGCTCAGGCAGTTCGCCCTGGTCGGCCCGCAGGTAAATAGGCTGTACGTACAGCAGCGACTGCTCAACCGGAATTACCAGCAGAGTGCCGCGAATCACCCCCGACCCCTGCTGACTCCAGAGGGTGAGCTGTTCCGAGATCTCTGGAGTCTGGCTAATGCGGGCCTCAATCTGGGTGGGGCCAAACACAAGCTCTTGTTTAGGAAACTCGTAGAGCAGCAGACGACCGTAGTTGTCGCCGTCGGATCCGCCCGCCATCCAGGCAATCATGTTGTCGCGGTTGGCGGGGGTAAAAGGCAGAATCTGCAAGAACTCCTCCTGGGCTAGCCGAGGCAGCTTCATGATGATGTAGTACGGCTCCATGGCGGTTACCACGCCGTCATCGACGTGCTCAGGAAAACGCCAGAGGTCTTCGCGGTTGTAAAACACCTCGGGATTTTCCATATGGTAGGCCCGGTACATCTGGGCCTGCACGGTAAAAATATCCTGGGGATAGCGCAGGTGCTCGCTGTAGCCAGCGGGCAAATCCTCCATCGGCTTAAACAAATCGGGGAAGATGCGGCTGTAGGTAGCCAGCAGAGGATCTTCGCTATCGCGGGCGTAAAGCTCTAGGGTGCCGTCGTAGGCATCGACAAAGACTTTAACCGCATCGCGAATGTAGTTGACGCCGTTGCGCATCAGCGGGTTAGTGCTGTCTACCAGCGAAATGAGATCGTCGCGCCGGTTAAGCGGTTCGGAGTAGGGATAGCGATCGCTGCTGGTGTAGCCGTCTAAAATCCACTTGATCCGGCCGTCAATGATGGCCGGGTAGGGGTCGCTGTCGAAGGTCAGAAACGGAGCTACCTGGCGCACTCGGTCGGTAATCAGCCGGTGGTAGTGGATGCGCGTCTCGGGACTGAAATAGTTCGAGATTAAAATGCGAAAATTGCCTAGATCGTAGGCGTAGGCCAGTCGTCTTAGCCATGAGCCCAGGGGCACTCCTCCGGCCCCGGTGTAGCGGTAGGCGGCGTTGGTGTCGCCCTCGGGATAGTCAAACTCGTCGGTGCTGGCCCCGGTAAAGATATAGTTGCGAGTGCTCTCGCCGTAGTAAATGCGAGGCTGATCGAGGGGTAGATCGACGGTGCTGGTGGGGGGCACATTGCGCAGAAAGAAATCTGGCAGCCCGTTGGGGGTGACCTGGTTAACGGGGCTCATAACTACCCCAAAGCCGTGGGTGAACTTGAGCTGGCGGTTGATCCAGTTTTGGGCTTCGGAGGGCAGCTGCTCTACGGGCAGTTCTCGGGCCGAGAGGGTGACCTGACGGTAGTCGCCGTTGAGGGTATAGCGATCGATATCGACATCTTCAAAATTATAGTAGAGGCGGATTTCTTGCAGCTGCTTGTAGGTGCTTAGCAGGGGGGCATAGTCCCACAGGCGAATGTTGCCCACGGTAGGGCCGTTGGCTTCCACAACAGGGCGAGTGAGGTTGTCTTCGGCTGGAAAGGGCTCTGAGGTAACGCTATTGAGGTTGTAGGCTCGCCGGGTAAAGGCAATATTGTGCTCGATGTACGGACGCTCAATAGTGAGCTCGTTGGGCTCAACTACAAAGTTTTGCTGAAACCAGGGGTAGAGGCCGTTCACTAGCACCAGCACGCCTAGGTAGATCACGATGCCAAAAATTGGCAGCGAGAAGCCGCTGCGGGTTAGAGCAATGATGAACAGTGCCGCCACCGCCAGGGTGACAAACCCCATTAGCCAGTAAGCCTGAAGCCGAGCGTGCACGTCGGTATAACCCGCCCCAAAAATAACGCCGCTGTCGGAGTACAGCAGCGAGTAGCGATCGAGCCAAAACCCTGCCGCCAGCACCACTGCGATCGCCGCCAGCATCAGGCACAGGTGAGCCTTAGCCTCGCCCGTGAGAAAGTACTTCCAGCCGCGCTCCGGGCGCACTTCCCCTTTTAGGGTGTAGACCGTGACGGCAATCAGCAGCGCCCACACCAGCAGCCCCAGCAGGTTCTCCTGCACCCCCTGCCACAGCGGCAGCTTAAACACGTAAAAGCCAACGTCGCGCTGAAAGATAGGATCGGCACTATCAAAGGAAGTCGGGTTGAGAAATTGCAGCACCGTTTGCCAAGATGCCGCCGCTTGCAGAGCTACTCCCAAAGTCAGCATAAACACCAGCCCCGCTATGCCTAGGTGCAGGAGCCGCTCCATTTGGTCGCGCTGAGCTGGCTCGCTGTAGCGGCCCAAAAAGCGGTAGGTGCGATCGCGGGTCAGCCGCCGCGCAATTTGGTAGCTCCCCCACAGCCCTCCGCCATAGATCGCAAACCCGCCCAGCCCCAGTATGAGCTGCCACTTAACGCGCCGCCAGAATACTGACCTATAGCCCACCGACTCGAACCACCACGACTCGGTGAGTAAATGTACCAGGCCGCCTGAGAACACGAGCAGCAGCGTCAGGGCGACTAACCAGGGCAGCAGTCGCCGAACTCGAAAAGGTTTTGTGGAAGAATAAGTCACAGGTATGGCGGTTAAGGGCAGAGCATGCCTCACCTAGAACGCCTGAAGCCATAGCCTCAAGCAGCGTCTGAGGTGTCGTTGCTCTTAAAGTCTAGCGATCTCGCCTCCTAGACTCGCTATCAGTGCCCCTAGGCTTAACCTTTTTTAGGATGGCGATCGCTTGCCTAAGCTGCTGTCCGCTTAAAGATATCCGCCTGGCTCCTGCGCGCCTTGGCGGCAGAGCAGTTCACGGGGGACTCAGTCAGTTGTCAATTTTTAATAAGCTCTTGCGGGATAACTGCAATTTTACGGAAGTTACGTGGGAAACCTAAACCGCAGTAGTTGTCCTTCGGTGCCCCGTTCATGAGCGAATATACTGGTATGACCCCTACCGTAATCATCGGCCTAGGGGGGACCGGCAAAGAGATCCTGATCAAAATCCGCCGCATGATCGTTGAGCAGTATGGCTCTCTGGATGCTCTGCCCATCGTCTCGTTTTTGCACATCGATACCGAGCAAAATGCCCGCGTCTCCGAAGCTCAAACTGTCCTCAAACAAGACATTTCCCTGCGGCCCATTGAGCAGGTTTGGGCTAAGGTCGAAGACGCCAAGGCGATTCTCAACAAGCTCTCCGCCTACCAATATCTAGACGAATGGTTTCCTAGCGAGCTGAAGGGCACCGACTCAATTTTAGCCGGAGCGGGACAGATCCGGGCTCTGGGCCGGTTTGCCTTTAGCCTCAACTATCCCCTCATTAAGGACTACTTCACCAAGGCTAGAGGGCGCGTCGTCGGCCACGAAAAGTTCATGCTCGATAGCTGGAAAGTGCAGCTCGATAAAGGCATCAACATCTTTGTGGTCTGCTCGCTCTCCGGTGGCACGGGCTCGGGCATGGTGATGGATTTAGCCTACAACCTGCGCGACTGGGTGCCGGTGTCTGAACTGCCTCAGACCAGCGCCTTTTTGGTGCTGCCAGGGGCGTTTTCGGGGCTGGGCGATCGCGTCATTGCCAATGCCTACGCGGCCCTGATGGAGCTGAACCACTACTCTCGCGGCGATACCCGCTTCGACGTGCAGTACAGCGATAGCCAGAGCGACCGGATTACCTCCCAGAGCGGCCTGGATATTCCCTTTAACTTCACCTACCTAGTGGGCAACAGCAACGACAAAGTCACCTTCCCCAGCCTCGCCGACGTGCTGGAGATGGTGGCCCAAAATGTGTTTCTCGACTTCAGCTCCGGCTTTAGCCAGTACAAAAAGCTGGTGCGCGACAACGTGCGTAAGCACTGGTCTAGCCCCGACGCCCTAGGCTACCCACAGAACTTTATGAGCTTTGGCCTCTCCAGCATTCAGTTTCCGGTGGAGCGGGTGCTGAACGCCTGTTCTGCGCGCCTGGCGGCTAAACTGGTGGACTGGTGGAGCAACCCCACTCCAGCCCCCGCCGCCATGTCGGATCTAATTCGTACGGAGATTCTCCCCGGCCTGTTTTTGGCCGAGTCGGAGCACGACCATCAGATTGTCGACAGCATCAGCATGGGCGACAACAAGAAGCCCTACGCCAAGGAAGTCGCCGACTGGGTAGCGAGCATTCGCAAGCGCCGCAACGACCTCAACATTCCCTTCGAAAACCTGCAGCGGTTTATTTCCAACGAGCAGGAGAAATACGCCCCCCACTTCAACGACACCGGCACCGACCCCAAGCGCTGGAGCGACTACTTTCAAAAAATGTGGGACAACCTCAGCTGGCTGATCCCCGAGAAGCGCAAGGAGCTGCGGGCCACTGTTTACCTGATGGCCGAAGACCGCTTTCGGGGGCCGAAGTTTACTCGGCAGTTTTTGGAGGTGCTGATCGAGGTCTTCGCCGACTTCCGCAGCAAGTTTGACCAGGATCGGCAGAAATACTGGCTACCCCGGGAGCGATCGGCCCAAAATGCCCAGCAAACCCTGCTGAAGCAGATCGACGACCACGCCAAGCAGATGATGATGCTCAACCGCAAGAAAGTCATCGAAGACGACTTTCAGGGCATTATGCAGGCGCTGGAGCAGGTCTACGTCGCCAAGGTTGAGATCAAGGCCCGCACCCTAGGGGTGATGCTGCTCGACGGTCTGCGGGAAGAAATTGACCAGCTCCTGGTCGATCTGACCGCTTTCGAGGCTGTTTTGGCCAATGTCCAGAGCGAAGTGAAAGACAAAGAGCGCATCTACACCCGCGAAACCGGCGGCCTGACAGTGAACGGTATTTTGCTCTACGACACCAAGGAAATCGACGCCGCCTATACCAAAACCGTCGCCGATCAGGAAGAGACCCTCTGCCAAACGCTCTCACAACAGGTGCTTGAAGAGCTGCGTCTGCGCCTGTTTGATATTTACCGGTTCGATGCGCTGAAGACCAAAGATCTGTATGAGCGGCTGCTGGGCCAGGCTATGGATGTGTTTCGTCGCCGCAGCCAGCTCGATATCTCGACCGCCCGTAAGTTCCTGGAGCAGTACCCCACCGTGGAGATGCAGGAGGCTCAGATCAAAACCACCTTCGAGAAGTCTGAAGCCTTTTTACGCCTCAGCCAGGAGCAAAAAAAACTCGGCTGGGACGACAAGCTGGAGAAGTACCAAAAGCTGGTGGGCATTCAGGGCGGCAGCAAGCCCACCGACCCGGCGGTGGCCAGCCTGCTGCCGATGATTCGCAAAACCAGCACCGTCACCGACAAGGAGAATCGCCCCCTCACCGACCCCTACCACATCTACTTTGTCCAGGAAACGGGTGCCTTTCCGCTGCGGCTGATTGAGGGCATGGAGCGGATGCGATCGCTCTACCGTGCCGTTTCCCAGGCCGACCACAACCCGCTGCACACCCACCAGGACTACCGCCAGTTTGGCGACGTCATGCCCGAGACCAGCAACGAGCGCCAGGCCCGCTACAACCTGATGCTGGCCAGCGCCCTGGGCCTGGTGCGGCGGGAAGAAAACCGGGTGACGGGCTTCGCCGAGGTCAAATTCACCTACCGCAACAAGCTCACCGGCTTCGAGCAGACCGAGGTGATGGGCGCGACCTGGCAGGAGGCGGAAGACTTTTTGCTCACCGACCAGAACAGGCGGCTGGCGGAAACCCTAGATGGCGCAATTCGGGCGATCGGCGAGCAGGCCGCCACCAAGCCCCAAAAGCAAGCCCTCTATACCCAGGTGATGGCCTACCTGCAACAGCAGGAGCAGACGATTCCCGGCGGCTCCGACAGCGCCGAATATCAGCATATCCAGGCGGCAATTTCCAACTTTGTCACCACCCATCGACTGTTTATCCCCACCGACCAACCCCCGGTGCCTGCGGCCATGCCAACCCCAGTGGCTCCCGCTGCCCCAGCCACCGCCCGCCCCAGCACCAACCCTACGCCCGTCGTCCTCGATTCTGAAAATCTGGCTAAATACGCCAAATTGGTGGAAAGCTGCTACCGACGTGGTACACCCTCGCCTACCGAACTGGAACTACTGGAGAAATTCCGGGTGAAGTATGGCGTTTTGGTAGAGCAGGCCAATGCGATCGCCGCCCAATATCAACCCCAAAACACCACCGAGCAGGCTGCCGCCGAGTACGCTCTAATGTTTCGCGCCTTTCTCGACAATGACAGCGAAATTGATCTAGAAGAGCAGGCCCAACTGATTGAGCTTCAAGAAGAACTGGGGCTCACCAATGAGCAAGTAGCGAGTATTGAGGAGAACGTGCGATCGGAGTTGGCTTAGACTCATGTACAGAGCCCAGAGTTCTTAAGGTGACGTGCTAGCCTCAGCCCAATTGACCACCTGCCCCAGGGAACCCTTTACCCATCCATCCCCCGTTCTCCACCCCACCTACCATGACCGACAGCTTTAACCACGTCACCTGTCCCAAGTGCGGCTACGAAGAGAACTCCACCACGGCTCAAAAATGTGAGATCTGCGGCCAGCCTTTGAAAAAGGGCAAAACGATCGCCCCAATCCTCGCTGCGGTCGGGGCGGCCCTATTCTTGGGAGCGCTGGGTTTCACGGGCTACAACGCCTTTATTCGTAAGGATGCTTCCCAGCCTTCGGCCACAGTGCCAACTACACCGGTGGATCCCAACGCGGGTGCAGGCACAGATTCTACCGCCGCCACGACCACGACGGTCCCCATTGATATTGCCAATGCCCTCAGCTGGGGCGATCGCGTCCTGTTTGTCGATGCCTCCAACCCCGACATGCAGGCTGGGGCCGCCGCCTACGCCACGGGCGACTACACCACTGCTGTCGCTAGGTTTGAGGCCGTCCGCAAGGCGGTTCGCAATGACCCCGAAGCGCTGATCTACCTGAATAATGCCCGCCTAGGGGCCACACCCGCCTTGGGCATTGCCGCCGTGGTACCCATTGGCGACACCCCCAACACGGCCCGTGAGCTGCTGCGGGGGATAGCCCAGGCCCAGGATGACGCCATCAAAACCGGGGTGCCCATCAAGGTGCTGATCGCCAACGATCGCAACGACGCGGGCCAGGCCGCCGCGATCGCCAACGCCCTAGTCCAAGACGCCAACGTCACCGGCGTGATCGGCCACGGCACCAGCACCACGACCCTAGCTGCTGCCCCCATCTATCAGCAGGGCCAGCTGCCGATGATCTCCCCCACCAGCACTACTACAGAGCTGACGACGCTCCCCCGGCAGGGAGGGAATTTTGTTTTTCGGGTGATTCCTAGCGACCAGTTCACGGGCACCACCCTGGCCCGCCACATGCTGTCTGAGGGCAAAACCAAGCCAATTGTGTTCTACAACTCCCAGAGTTCCTACAGCAAGTCGCTGCAAGATGCCTTTGCCACCACCCTAGGGCTAGAGGGAGGGCAGGTGGCTAAACTAGTGGACCTCTCCCAAGGCAGCCCCACCGCCGAGCTCCAGGGCAGCGGGGCCGACGCCATTGTGCTGCTGCCCGACTCGGCCACCTTTGACGTGGCGATTGCGGTCGCCCAGCTCAATAATGGTCAGCTGCCGGTGCTGACCGGAGATGCCTTTTACCGCATTGAAGCCCTGCAGAAAGGCGGGGCTAGCCTTACAGGCACCGTGGTAACGGTACCTTGGCACCCGCTTAAATCAACCCCGCCCTTTGCTCAAACTGCTTCTAATCTGTGGGGTGGCGACGTCAACTGGCGCACGGCTCTCAGCTATGATGCCTTTGAGGCGTTTCGCTCAGCGCAAACGGTGGCCAAGGCCGCCCCCGCTAGCGGGTCGAAAGGGCGAACTGCCCTGGGCAAAGCCCTGACTGGACAAGGGTTCTCTGCTACGGGCTCAACCGGAACCATTAGCTTTTTGCCCTCGGGCGATCGCAACGCTACCGTACTACTAGTCGAGGTGAAGCCAGGCAGTCGCTCGGGCGCAGGGTTTGATTTTGTGCCCCTGCCCTAGGAGAAAGAACGGCTAAAGAACTAGGCACTCTCGTTCGTGTTGCTACAACGCCTCCTACGCTCCTGCATGCCTTCCATAAGCTCGTCGCTAGCGATCGCCTGCTCAACTAGCTTCATCTCGTAGCTCGGCTAGCAAAGCGAGCAGGCTAGGGTCTATCCAGTACAGGGCGGCCAAGCCGAGCAGCAGCAGCAGCGTGCTGGCCAGCAGCCAAAGAGGCCAGCGAGGCATCACGGGGTGGCTCATAGTTGACGCTCCAGAGGTCACCAAAGCTGCTCCAACGCTCCTCTGCAGGAAGCGCTCAGCACAGCTAGTAAGGCGCTATAGATCACCTGTCCTAGCACAACTCTAACCTCCATCTGCGGATTTTCTCAGGAAGAAATTTCATTCCTAAGGAAAGGGCTGGGGTTGTTACAATTTTTAGGGGCTTTTTACTTAGATATGCCCTCAACGCTGAATTACGGGATTGAGCCAATGGCGGTTAACTGCGCAGTAGATTGCAAAGACGGCTGTGTGCTGGGGGACGATTGCCCCAATCTGAAGTACACCGCTGAGGCATCAAAATTTATTGATGACACCTCGCTCGACGAAATGCTTGAAATGGCTAATGAAGCCGTGCGTCGCAAAATGACGGAGCGGGCTTCGCAGCCGCCCAAATGGGTGCTACCGGAAGATTAGACGTAGCCACCGCCGCTGTGCTACGATCTCTCAACCAATGGCTATAAGGTAGCCCTGTGCTATCGTTGTGACAAGCAAGTTGTTAGTAGCATTACCGGCTTGGCATCGTCCTTAGTTGAGTACATCTCCTTATAACTTTCTGCTTTTTTCTCTCTCTACTTGGAGATGTGTCCATGTCGATTTACGTAGGCAACCTGGCCTTTAGCGCCACTCAAGACCAGCTCACGGAGGTCTTTGCCGAATATGGTGCTGTTAGCCGGGTAAGCATGCCCACTGACCGTGAAACCGGTCGTCCTCGCGGCTTTGCCTTTGTAGAAATGGAAAGTGAAGCCGACGAAGATTCTGCTATTGCAGCCCTTGATGGGGCAGAATGGATGGGTCGTGATCTAAAAGTCAACAAAGCCCGTCCTCGTGAATCACGCGGCGGCGGTGGCAGTGGCGGCGGCGGCGGTGGTTGGAACAGCCGTCGCTAAATTCCCTAGGGTTTTTGCGGCCACCATAAACACTGGATGTAAAAACAACAAGTTTTACTAGCTGGGTATCGCAAGCGCGATATCCAGCCGTTTTAGTCTGACGCTGCCTATGACAGGTTTGAGCTAGCGTTAGCGAAGTTTCTTAGGAGTAATTAATGGCCCAGGTTGTATTGGGAGAAGACGAGAACATTGAATCGGCTCTGAGGCGCTTTAAGCGAAAAGTAGCTCGGGCCGGGATCTTTTCAGATATGCGAAAAAATCGTCATTTTGAAACCCCGATTGAAAAGCGCAAGCGCAAGACCATAGCGCGCCAGAAACAGCGCCGCTGGGGCTCAAAGCGCTAGCTAGAGAGAGCCGAGCTGGTTTCTGAAGCCATCGGCTCGGTTTAGATCAGCTAACATGCTCGCTTAGGAGGCCAGCTTATGCTACCCGAGTCAGCACAGCAGGTTTCAAAGCTGCGTTCGCAGTTTTACCACTCACTGGCCGCTGCCCTAGAGGCTCCGGTCACTATCTCGAAGGAAAAGTCTTACGCCAGTACGCTGCCGCGAGTGACCTGGACAGATGATCAGGGGCGCTTGAATTACGTATGCTTGTACGCCCACTCTGCTCCTGACGTGCTGCTGCCCGATCATCCTATGGTGCTTCGCATTGGTGTCAATCTAGGAACAGAGCTTTCGACGAGAGTTAGCTCCGATCGAGGTCGCCGCCGCTATAACTGGACTTGCCAGTTCTACCTCACCTTGGTATCTTCCGAGCTGTCCGCTGCTCTACCCTGGATTGTTGAAGCCCTGGGTCAGTCCTCCGGCTTCGATCCAGAGGCTTTGTCAGATTTACCCTATATCCTTGAGAGTAGAGAATCTCCAGGGGGAGTTGTCTCGCTTTGGACGCACCTAGCCTTAAAGCAGATGAAGCCGCCCCAGGCGGCGATGAGCGCCGCTAACACCATTTGATACAACGCTATTGCAGATTTCTGCTCGGTCCGCAGACGGGTATCGCCAGCATTATGGCTGACTGCCTCTTATTGCCCCTGAGCCGCATTCTCCTCTATCCCTTTAGTCAGAGTATTTCCTGTAGCCCAAGCAGTAGCTCATCGAGATGGGCTAGGTTGTGGGTGGCCATGAGAGTAATGCGCAGACGACTGGTAGGGACTGTTGGCGGGCGGACTGCCGCTACCCACAGTCCGCCCTGATGCAGACGTTTGCTAGCCGCCATGACTGCCTCAGATGAAAGTCCCTCTAGGCAAATAATGGGAGACTCGGAGCACAGTCGTCGCAGGGTTGGCGCGGTTGCTTTGGTTTTTGCCAAGAGCAGGTCAAGCTGCTGTACAACCAGCCTGACATTGTTCCAGAGTGCGCTGCGTCGCTGTGGCTCGTGCTGCACAAGCTGCACCGCTATCAGGGCGGCTGCCGTATCGGCGGGCGAGAGGCCCGTAGTATATATCCAGCCGGGGGCGCGGTTGCGCAGAAAGGCTATCAGGGATTTGGACCCGGCCGCATAGCCCCCTAGGCTACCCAGAGCCTTGCTGAGGGTGCCAACGGTAATTAGAGGTCGACCAGAGCAGTCGAAGTGTTCTACAGCACCAGAGCCCTGATGACCAAAAACGCCTGTCGCGTGGGCCTCATCTACCAGCACCATGGCGTCGTAGGTCTCTGCTAGATCAAGAATCTGTGGCAGCGGGCATAGGTCACCATCCATGCTGAAGACGCTGTCGGTAGCAATGAGGCAGCGACGATGGCGATCGCGGTGAGTTTCCAGCAGCTCCTGCAGATGAGCCATATCGGTATGGCGATAGTCTAAGGCTGTCGCACCGCTTACCCTGCCGCCCGCTCGCAGGCTAGAGTGATTATACTGATCGCCTAGGATTAAATCTGGAGTGCCGATCAGGGCCGCGATCGCTCCCATGTTGGCTAAGTACCCAGAGCTGAACACAATCGCATCTTCGGTGCCCTTGAGAGCGGCGATCGCTCGCTCTAGCTCTCTATGCAGCTCGCGGTGACCGCTCAACAGCCGCGAGCCCGTACTGCCGGTGCCGTAGGTGCGAATGGCCGCGATCGCCGCCTGCGCCAGCCTCGGGTCGTTGGCTAACCCTAGGTAGTCGTTGCTGGCAAAATTCACCAGAGTCTGTCCGCGTTGCTGAACCACCGCGCCTGCCCTACCATCAATGGGTTGTACCTCACGGTAGCGGTGGGCACGATGCAGGGCAGCCAAAGATCCATCTAGCCAGTCGTAGGGCGTTGTGCCCATAGGTAAGCCTGTCTAACCCTGCTTGCGGGACTAAGTCGCTGAAGTATTTTGCGTCAGCGCCATCACGCGCTGCTGCTGGCGACGCTGCCAAATCTTAGGAATCACCCTCATCCAGCGCTTAAAGGTGCTCCATTCCTCTGAGCTCAGCTCAATCTGCCGCCAGGCAGGCCGAGCCAGCAGCAGCTCAGACCACTGCTGGAGCTGAGGATAGTCATCTAAAGAAACCCCTACGTCAGGCAGTCTGTGGATTAGAGTCCCCGCCACAATCTCCGCTAAGGTCAGCTGCTCCCCCGCAAAATACTGGCCATCTCCCAGCAAACTTTCAAAGAAGGCTAGGGTATTGGCGACCCGAAGCTGAGCATACTCTACCTCAGCTAGGGCCTTTGGTGAGCGTTTACCCTGCATTAGCAGCTTAAACACCGTCGGCAGCAGCTCGTTTAGCGCTACGGTTTGCACCATGCGCACTTTAGCTAGCGCCACCGCATCAGTGGGCAGCAGCGAGATGGCGGGGTAGCGAGCCTCTAGGTAGTCCAAGATAGCGAGCGACTCCACAACGCGAAAATCTCCGTCTATCAAGACTGGCACGTGACCAAACGGATTTATAGCCAGAAAGTCGGGCTCAAACTGTTTGCCACTCAGGTCAACTGAGATCAGTTCAAAGGGCAGCTGTTTTTCGAGCAGGGCTAGCCATACTGGGCGAGCGTAGGCAGATGGACGAGCGTAGTAAAGCTTCAGCATAGAGAAACGAATCCTTGGTAAAGGTAAAAGACCGA
>JBARUP010000286.1:0-2215 GCA_049645805.1 Nodosilinea sp. | reverse complement strand
CACGTGAACAACACCTACTTTGTGGTAGGTCACTTCCACTATGTGATCAATGGCGCGGTGGTGATGGGCTTCTACGCGGCGATTTATCACTGGTTCCCTAAGATGACGGGACGCATGTACTATGAAGGCTTGGGCAAGCTGCACTTTGCCCTGACCTTCATTGGCATAAACCTAATCTTTTTGCCCATGCACCCACTGGGCTTGCTAGGAATGCCCCGGCGCGTAGCTTCTTACGATCCTGAGTTTGCGTTTCTGAATGTGGTGGCCAGCCTAGGCGGGTTTTTGCTCGGCGTTTCGACGCTGCCTTTTATTTTAAATATGCTGAGTTCTTGGAATCAGGGAGAAAAGGCGGGAGACAATCCCTGGCGGGCAATCGGGCTGGAATGGATGGTGTCATCGCCGCCGCCGCACGAAAACTTTGAAGAGATTCCAGTTGTGGTGTCGCCGCCCTATGGCTACGGCAGTGATGAGCCTTTGGTGTCTAACAATCCTGCCGGGGAGGCATTAGCATGAGCAGCATCAATATAGACCCTTCACTCGATGGCAAAGTAGCTCATCTAGAGCACGAAGAAGACCATCGCATGTTTGGCTTCGTAGTCTTCTTGCTGTCTGAGAGCATTATCTTCTTCAGCTTTTTTGTCGGTTACACCGTCTTTAAAACCGGTGCCGCAGACTGGCTCCCCGTCGGGTTCGAGGGTTTGGAAGTTAAAGAGCCTTTGATCAATACGGTGGTGCTAGTTTCGAGCAGCTTTGTGATTTACTTCGCTGAGCGGTTTTTGCATAAAGAAAATCTATGGGGCTTTCGCGCCTTTTGGCTGCTGACCATGGCCATGGGTAGCTTCTTTCTCTATGGTCAGGCGGTGGAGTGGATGGGGTTACCCTTTGGCTTTACCGACGGCGTCTTTGGCGGCACGTTTTACCTGCTCACCGGTTTCCACGGCCTGCACGTGATGACCGGCGTACTCTTACAGGGGATTATGCTGGGGCGATCGTTTTTGCCCAACAACTACGCTGGCGGTGAGTTTGGCGTAGAAGCGACCTCCTTGTTTTGGCACTTCGTTGACGTAATTTGGATCATCCTATTTGTCTTGATTTACGTTTGGCAATAGGGACGAACGGTCGTTCGTTTTCTCCCTTACTCCTGATCAGTCAGCAGATTCAGGAGAAACCCAATACATCGGGTTTTTGACAGGGCGCAAGCCTTGAGCGCCTACCCGTAATTTATTCGCTCGGCTTTTCGGTGAGGAACCCGCCATGATTATCGATGACCAGCATTACGACGTAATCATTGTCGGGACCGGGGCCGGCGGCGGCACCCTGGCCCGCAAACTGGCCTCCTCAGGCAAGCGCATTCTGCTGCTGGAGCGGGGCGATGCTATGCCCCTAGAAGATCAAAATATTAGCAATGTAGATATTTTTCAGAAACAGCGCTACCACGCTCCTGAGCAGTGGTACGACGGCGACGGCGAGCCGTTTACCCCGCAGATGAAGTACGCAATTGGCGGCAACACCAAAATCTATGGCGCAGCCCTCCAGCGCATGCGGGAAAAAGATTTTGAAACCGTTGCTCACCAGGATGGTATCTCCCCTGAGTGGTGCCTGAAGTACGCTGACTTCGAGCCCTACTACACTGAGGCCGAGTCTCTGTACCAGGTGCATGGCCAGAGCGGAGTAGACCCTACTGAGCCTTTCCGCAGCGGTGACTATCCCTACACTGCTGTAGACCACGACCCTACTATTCAGCCGGTAGTTGAGGGCATTGCCAAGCAGGGCTGCCATCCTTACAAACTGCCGATGTCGCTGACCCTGCGAGAAGACGATCCTACGGGCGATGCGGAGGTGTTTGGGGCAGTCCCAGCTCTAGACTTTGATGGCGTTGTCCTTAAAACCTCGGCAAAGGTAACGGGTATTCTTACTAATTCGTCTGGTACAGCCGTGCGGGCGGTACAGGCCGATATTAACGGCCAGCCCTATCTGTTTTTAGGCAACATCATTGTGCTGGCCTGCGGCGCTGTGAATTCAGCGGCACTTCTACTACAGTCGGCTAACGAAAAGTATCCTAACGGATTGGCCAATGGGTCGGGTCAGGTAGGACGCAATTTGATGAAGCTGCAAATGAGCTCAATTGTGGAAGTGACGGCGCAGCCTAACTCCGGCAAGTTTCCGCGCTCGGTGGGGGTAAATGACTACTACTGGGGCGATGACCAGTTTGACT
>JBARUP010000285.1:0-2909 GCA_049645805.1 Nodosilinea sp. | reverse complement strand
GGCGATTACCCACAGCGACCCCGGCGATAATCTTGACCTGACCCGTCACACGCCGCTGTGGTCGGTAGCAGCCTGGGGACATAGCGAGCAGCCTGAGCGCGTTTGCCTAGAGGGGGGTGAGGGTGTTGGGCGACAGGTCGATCGCGACAACGCATCGGCTATCTATCGCTACGCCCGAGAGCTGATTATCCACAACTTGACGCCCCTGATTCCTCAGGGTAAGTCTCTGCGGGTCACTATTATTTTGCCTGAGGGTCGAGCGCTGGGCGATCGTACATCCAACGCTGCCTTTGGGGTGGTCGATGGACTGTCGCTGCTGGGCACCACCGGCATTGCCGCACCGCTCAGCGCCCCAGGGCAGCTTGACCAGTCTCGCGAAAATCTCCGGGCCAAAGCCGCCCACTACCCTCACCTGGTGTTTTGTCTTGGTGAAAACGGTCTAGACCTGGCGCTCAAGCTGGGAATTACCCCCGACTGCCGAGTTAAAACCGCCAACTGGCTGGGGCCAATGCTGGTAGAGGCGGGTCAGCTTGGGGTAGCCGGAGTGCTGCTGCTGGGCTATCACGGCAAGCTGGTTAAGCTAGCGGGAGGAATTTTTCACACCCACCACCACGTTGCCGACGGTCGCCAGGAAATTCTTGCGGCCTGCTGTGTGGCAGAAGGAGTGCCGCTGGGCGTGATTCAGCGCGTTCTTCAGGCCAAGACTGTTGAGGCAGGCTGGAACATCCTGCGTATGCAGGATGAGCCTCTAGCTTGCCAAGTCTATCAGCACATCGTGGAGCGCATTGACGACCGTGCCGCCGCCTACGTCTATGCCCATACCGCTACTCCTCTGAGTGTAGGAACCATGATGTTTGATCGCCAGCGGCAGATTGTGGCTCGCAGTCATCTAGCTAAGGTTCTGTTCGAGCAAGTTTTGATAGACTAGGAAGAATATCTTTTCATCAAACTTCTATAACACTGCGCACAAGACTCACTGTATTTACAGCCTTAGAGCAAGCAACTTGCCTCTCTGCCTATGGATCTAGTTCGATTACGAAGTCTCTTAATCCAAACGGTAATCAGCTCTAAATAACGGCAGCGAGCAGGCTAGCAGAGCCAATTTTTGGGCTCTTACGATCTAGTTTCTTTCCTGTAGCTTCGGTTTCGCTATTGATCCTTTGCAATCGTCAAACGCCCCCAGCCCATTACCAGAAGGATTTAACCCGTGACCATTCAAACCGAACCGACTTCCCAGCTTGGGGAAGACTACCTGCCAGAGGTCGACCGCCAGATGCTGGTAATTCTTGACTTTGGCTCTCAATACTCTGAGCTGATCGCTCGCCGTATTCGCGAAACCGAGGTGTATTCAGAGGTGCTCTCCTACCGCACCTCTGTCGAGCAGCTGAAGCAGCTTAATCCTAGAGGCATTATTCTCTCAGGCGGCCCTAACTCAGTTTACGACAAGGGCGCGCCCCACTGCGACCCCGAGATTTGGCAAATGGGTATTCCAGTGCTGGGGGTTTGCTACGGCATGCAGCTGATGGTGCAGCAGCTCGGCGGAGAAGTTGACCGAGCCGAGCGCGGTGAGTACGGCAAAGCCGATCTCTTCATTGACGACCCCACCGACCTGTTAACCAATGTTGAAGATGCCACCACCATGTGGATGAGCCACGGCGACTCGGTGACTCGACTGCCTGACGGCTTTGAGGTATTGGCTCACACCCAGAACACGCCTAGCGCCGCTGTGGCTGACCACGCCCGCAAGCTCTACGGTGTTCAGTTTCACCCCGAGGTGGTGCACTCCAAGGGGGGTATTGCCCTAATCCGCAACTTTGTCTATCACATCTGCGAATGCCAGCCTACCTGGACCACAGAAGCCTTTGTGGAAGACGCCATTCGTGAGGTGAGGGCGCGAGTAGGCGACAAGCGGGTGCTGCTGGCTCTCTCAGGCGGTGTCGACTCGTCGACCCTAGCTTTTTTGCTGCACCAGGCGATCGGCGACCAGCTCACCTGCATGTTTATTGACCAGGGCTTCATGCGCAAAGACGAGCCCGAGCGGCTAGTGAAGCTGTTCAAAGAGCAGTTCCACATTCCGGTTATCCATATCAAAGCGCGCGATCGCTTTCTAGTTCAGGTCGAAGGCATCACCGACCCCGAAATAAAGCGCAAACGCATCGGCCACGAGTTTATCCACGTGTTTGAAGAAGAGTCTAAACGCTTAGGCCCCTTCGACTATCTGGCCCAGGGGACGCTATACCCCGACGTGATCGAGTCGGCTGATACCAATGTTGATCCCAAGACTGGCGAGCGGGTGGCGGTAAAAATTAAGAGCCACCACAACGTCGGCGGACTGCCGAAGGATCTCCAGTTCAAGCTAGTAGAACCTCTGCGCAAGCTGTTTAAGGACGAAGTACGCAAAGTTGGACGATCCATCGGTCTGCCCGAGGAGATTGTGCGCCGTCAGCCCTTTCCGGGGCCTGGATTAGCGATTCGCATTATTGGCGAGATCACTAAAGAGCGGCTGGCAATCCTCCGCAACGCTGACCACGTAGTGCGCGATGAGATCGCTAAGCAGGGCATGTACCACGACTTTTGGCAGGCCTTTGCCGTGCTGCTGCCGGTGCGCAGCGTAGGGGTCATGGGCGACCAGCGCACCTACGCCTACCCGATTGTGCTACGACTAGTTAGCAGCGAAGACGGCATGACCGCCGACTGGTCGCGGGTGCCCTACGACCTGCTAGAGACTATATCCAACCGCATCGTCAACGAGGTTGATGGCGTCAACCGGGTGGTCTACGACATTACCTCGAAGCCGCCTGGCACCATCGAGTGGTAATAATTTTGTAGGGGCGTAGGGGCGCAGCATGCTGCGCCCCCACAGGCTAAACGGCGGCCAGCTCGGCAACGGGGCGCTTGCTGTTCCGGAT
>JBARUP010000284.1:0-11904 GCA_049645805.1 Nodosilinea sp. | reverse complement strand
ATCAATTACCTCGTGACAACGAAGGTTTAGTTCAAAGAATCACCTACGCCACCAATAGTCAAAATCCAGTAGATCTCAAAGATTTACGTGCTAATGATGAGCGTCAGCAAAGATTAGAAATGGATATTCAGCAATTGGGATTTAATTATCGGCGTAGGCGTTCTGATACTAGTACTCGTCCTACTGATATTACTACAGGAGTGGCTGCTGAAGCAGTCTTATCTGTTTGGAGAAGAAAACCTCATCAGGCAAAGTTTTTCTCTCGTGAACATTTTGGGAAGCTGTATGATTCAATTTTTACTGGTCAATTAAGTGGAGCACAAGTTGTAATAGCTGTTCAGCTTTACAGAATTGCAGAAAATCGCCGCAAAAGACCAGAGCCTACTGACCCAGGCTTTGTTCGCTATGCTTCATGTTTTATTGCGATGCAGATGGGACGAAAACTTCTGGCTGATATGAACGTTCAAATGAAAGACATTAGCCATCAAAACTTTCAATTAGCCCAACAGCTTATTGACCAAAACGGTGAAGCTTATTTTAATTCCTCAGTACAAGATATTCAACAGGCGCTTCAGGATCTTTATGGAGAACAAGAGATATCCTTGCAGCAACTATCTGCAACATTTAGACGTGGTGATTTAATAAGTAGACTTCAATGAATCAAATCAGCCCAATAATTCAACTTTTTTCTCGCGAACTCGCTTAGCCTAACACTGCGTTGGTGCGGACGGAACAGAGAATGTCGGCGAGAACTCAATGTTATTTATCGCCGCACAACTTAGCCGTTACAAAGCAAGCACCCCTAACCTCTGCTACAGTACTCGCCCTGACGCGCCGCGCGATAGGTACTCGCCCATGCCCGATCGCCCCAGCCACTCATCCCCATCTACAATGCACTGGCCGCGCAAAAACACCTTCTTCACCTTGCCTGTCACCTCGCGCCCCTCAAACAGGGAGTAGTCCACTAGTGAGTGGTGGGTGCTAGCGCTGAGGGTGTGGGTTTCGCTTGGGTCAAACAGCACCAGGTCGGCGTCGCTGCCCACCGCGATCGTGCCCTTGCGCGGAAACAAACCAAACATTTTGGCCGGGGCGGTAGCGGTGAGCTGCACAAAGCGATTTAAGTTGATGCGCCCGGTGCGCACCCCGCCGTCGTAGAGCAGAGTCAGCCGTAGCTCCACCCCCGGTGCACCGTTGGGAATGCGGTTAAAGTTTTCGCGGCCAAACTGCTTGGATTTCAGAATGCCCAGTGGGTTCTCGTTCATGCAGAAGGGGCAGTGGTCGGTGGCGACCAGCTGGAGGTCGTCAAACTGTAGCCCGCGCCAGAGGGCGTGCTGGCAATCATGATCACGCAAGGGCGGGGTCATCACGTACTTAGCCGCTTCAAAACCGGGGGCATCGTACTCCGACTCGTCTAGAAATAGGTAGTGGGGGCAGGTTTCGGCAAAGGCGTGAATACCGCGATCGCGCGCCTCTACCACCGCCTCTAGAGCTTCTTTAGCCGACAGATGCACAATATATACCGGCACCTCCGCTAGCTCCGCAATCCGAATGACGCGGTGAGCCGCCTCCCCTTCCATCAGCCGGGGTCGGGTGAGCTGGTGATACTTGGGCGAGGTATTGCCCTGCTCCAGCGCCTCTTCGATCAGCGCCTGTATCACTACTCCATTCTCGGCGTGGATATTGACCATGCCGCCGTGGTCGCCCGTACGGCGCATGGTTCTAAAAATGTCGGCATCATCGACCATCAGCACGCCAGGGTAGGCCATGTAGAGCTTGAAGCTAGAAACCCCGTCTTTATTGATCAAATCGGGCAGTTCTGCCAAAGAGCCAGGGTTTACGTCGGTAAGAATGACGTGAAAGGCGTAGTCGACGCAGCACTGAGGCTCTGCCGCCGCCAGTCGTCTGTCTAGCGCGGCCTTTGGACTGTCACCGTGAAACTGCTGGGCGAAGTCAATGATGGTGGTAGTGCCGCCAAAGGCCGCCGACCGAGTCCCCGTCTCGAAGCTGTCGCAGGTGTACACGTCGTTGCCCATGGGGGTTTCCATGTGCACATGGGCGTCGATGCCGCCGGGCAGCACCAGCAGCCCGGTGGCGTCGTGGCGCTCGGCATTTTCTACCGACAGCTGACGACCAATGGCCTCAATGCGGCCATCCTGAATGAGAATATCGCCCTGGTAGTCGTCTACCGCTGTGACAATGCGACCACCCTGAATTAATACCGAAGTCATAGCAATCTTTAAGGAAAAACGGCTGGCCAACCGGCCCCGCTGTGGCCGTCCTGAGACGGTACAACGGTGCTATGACTATAGTGGGAGGATCTAGCGCTTGCCCATTAAATAAATGTGCAGTTGTAGCAAGCTGCGCTCAGGATTTAGATACTCACGACCGAGCCCCTACGGCTGAATGTGAATGCGGTCTAGCTGCGGTAGTGCAGCTCTTCGAGCCAGACGCGCAGTTCGTCAGCAGAGGCGTGGTCAATGGCAAGTTGAGTCATCGGATCGTAGGCGTTCCACAGAGTTTTGCCAGCAGTGTTAGTAGATTGCCATACCCGAGGTTCTGTAGTCGTGTTTAGGCGAACCAAGGCTGCATGCCAAGCGGCTTTGAACTGGGTCGCTAGGCTAGACCCGTGACTAGAACTGTGAATCGGCCAGTAGCTGGTATTCATCATTAGATCTCCTGTTGCGTTTAGGTAGTTTCGGCTCATAAGAATAGAATAGATTTCTGCATCAAAAAGCACAAAAACTTTCTGTCATGGTTGTCATGAGTGGAATTCATAGGCTGACGAGGAATTTAAGCGTTCGTATAGAACTGCTTCAACGCCTAAATTCCTGGCAAAAAGTAGCATACAATACAAATAAAAGGCAGTCGCTCATATTTCTATTCGTCTAAGCACTCCGTAGAAGACGTGGCTTATTACGAAAGCTATATTCAGGGCAGGATACCCACCGATTTCTCCGCCTGCGATCGCAGCTCAGCAGCCATGAGCTAGCTCGAACACGGCGGATGGCCCGGTGCACTGGCACTCCGGGCCGTCTTTATATTAGTGAATAGATAGCGGTACACTCGCATTCCGTGAGCGGTTGGGAAATAAGGACGCAGTCAAAACATGATTCTGCCGCCCGAGCTAATGCGGCAACAATAGCGTCTGTATTAAGTCCAGTGTCAACAGCAGCTTGAACCTGATTTACAGCCGGAGCTGGGGACTGAAATACAATCTCCCAAAGATCTGAGCTGGGGTTCAAGACCATTGAGCCGTGTTGTAGTAGACACGAGCCGCGCCAGATTTGAGCACTGCCAACGACTTTTTCTCCATGTGCATCTACCAGATCAGCCTTGGTAGCGAAGGCAAAACAGTTGTGTGTGCGTGTGTAGTTTGGCTTCTGCCATCCAAAACGTAGGGTAATGTCTAACTCTGCCCAGCCCTCAATCAAGAACTGGCAAAGCGCTTTGTACGCCTGGATATGACTTCTAGGAATTTTGGAAGTCACTAGAGCGTAGGTTAAGTCACCCTGATGCAGCACTCCCCGCCCGCCTGTGGGGCGCTGCACGAGATCTATCGGCTGCCCTTGCCAAACTAGATTCTTCCAGTGCTCAGGTATCTTGCGCCGCTGGCTTACGCCCAGAGAGATCGCCACTGGATTCCAGGTGTAAAATCGCAGCGTCGGCGGGTGTCCGTGGTGCTGGTGCTGGTCGAGCAGCCACTCGTCAATGGCCATCTGTACTGCACCGGTCGCCTCCAGCGCGGGAATCAGCCGCCAGCGCTGGGTCACGGGTGTTCGCCAGCGTGGTACGAGCTGCGCACTAGGGGGCCTGAGCGCACGTGCTCAAAGCCTAGTTCACGGGCGATGCTGCCCAACCGATCAAATTCTGCTGGGGTCCAGTAGCGATCGACCGGACGGTGATCGAGCGACGGACGCAGGTACTGGCCGATGGTAATGCGATCGCACCCCACCCCGCGTAGATCAGTCATCGCCTCAATTAGCTCTGCCTCGGTTTCTCCGTGGCCCACCATTAGCCCCGATTTTGTGGGTAGTGACGGGTCAAATTCTTTCACCAAAGACAGAACTCGCAGGGAGCGATCGTACTTAGCGCCGCGCCGCACCGGGTCTTGAAGCCGCCGCACGGTTTCGAGGTTGTGGTTATAGCAGGCGGGCTTAGCCATTGCCACTGTCTTTACGCGCTCGGCCTGACCACAGTCTCGTGAAGATCCTCCCCAAAAATCTGGGGTCAATACCTCGATTTCAGTCTCCGGATTTACCTGGCGAATGGTGCCCATGACGGTAGCAAACCACCCTGCGCCGTGATCGGGCAAGTCATCCCGCGCTACCGAGGTCAGCACCACGTAGCGCAGGCCCAGCAGCCGCACCGATTCCGCCACTTTTTCGGGCTCGTGGGGGTCGAGGGTCATGGGGGCGTGGCCCTTCTCAACCTGGCAAAAGGCGCAGGCGCGGGTACACACCGACCCCATTAGCAGAAACGTGGCGGTGCGGTTGGCGTAGCACTCGCCTCGATTGGGGCAGCGACCCTCTTCGCAAATAGTGTGAATCTGCCGCTCTTTAACAATGCGCTGCACCGTCGATATCTGGCTGGCGTTACCGATGGGGCGGCGCAGCCAGTCGGGCATACGCTTCAGCTCGTCTTTGAGCTGCTGACGTGAATGAGTGGCCGAAGAAGTCATAGGCTACCGTAGGGTGGGCTTAGCCCACATCTCTATTGAATTCTATCGCGGGTAATCTCTACCGCCACCTGACCCACATAGTCAGGAATCGGCGGTGTGAGCTTAGTCACTTTAACCGTGACGCGCTGAAGACGAGGATCAGAGTTAAGGGCTGAAGCGGCGATCGCCCCCGCTAGGCGCTCAATCAGCGCAAATTTTGACTCGCGAATAATTTGCTGGCTGCTGGCGATAACGGTGCGATAGTCGTGGGTATCGGCCAGGCGATCGCTCTCGGTAGCCTGGCGCAGGTCTAAATAGAGCGAGATATCGGCCTGAAACCACTGCCCCAGCACGTTTTCTTCGGGCAGCGCCCCAGTATAGCCGTAGGCCCGAATATTGGTGAGGTGAATGACATCCATAATTTAGACAAACACCCGCCCCTACTTGAGCCAGCCTTTGAGGCGAGTGGCTACCTGGGGACGGCGCAGCTTGCGCATCGCTTTGGTTTGAATCTGGCGCACCCGCTCCCGCGACAGGTTAAAAATGCCGCCCACTTCTTCTAGGGTGTGGGTTTCGCCCGTAGCGAGGCCATAGCGCAGGGTAATGATGTCTTTTTCGCGCTCGGTTAGCACCTCAGACAGCACGCTGGTGATTTCCTGGCGCATCATGTTTTCGCTAATCTGAGACTCCGGCGTCTGAGTGCTGCTGTCTTCGAGCAGCTCCATCAGCTCGGTGTCTTCACCTTTGCCGACGCGGTGGTTCAAGGAGAGCGATCGCCGCCGCACCTGCTGCAAACTTCTAAGCTGATCGACCGATACATCTAGGGCATCGGCGAGCTCTTGCTCACTGGGGTTGCGCTGCAAATCGCGCCGCAGGTCGCGGTGAG
This sequence comes from Nodosilinea sp., assembly GCA_049645805.1. Taxonomy (GTDB): domain Bacteria; phylum Cyanobacteriota; class Cyanobacteriia; order Phormidesmidales; family Phormidesmidaceae; genus Nodosilinea. The sequence continues at coordinate 6,361 of JBARUP010000284.1, read as the reverse complement.
CTTTTTTCAGCTTGTTAAGCTTTTCTACAATGTGTATGGGCAGGCGAATGGTGCGAGCATCGTTGGCAATGGTGCGGGTAATGCCCTGCCGAATCCACCAGTAGGCGTAGGTCGAAAACTTATAGCCCTTATCGGGATCAAATTTCTCGGTAGCGCGGTTGAGCCCTAGGGCACCTTCCTGAATTAGATCAAGAAACGGTACGCCGCGATTTAAATAACGCTTTGCGATCGACACCACAAGCCGCAGGTTAGAACGAATCATTCTGCGCTTGGCTGTCCTACCCTCGTGAAGCTTTTGGGTAAACTCTGATTCACCCATCTTTAGCTTCTCTATCAGCTCTTGGCAGTTGGGTTTACGGCCTAGCTCTTTCTGGAGTTTTTCGCTAGCAGATTCGACCTTTGACAGGAAGCGTACTTGCCTAGCTAGCTCAATTTCCTCGGTGGGTTTTAGCAGTGGATAGCGGGCCATCTCTTTAAAGAAGGCTCCAACAGCATCGTCGGTGAGGGTCTTGCTGTAGCCGGACATCCCCATCTCTGTCATCGCTTCTGACTGAGAAAACTTAGCCAGCACCTCTCGATCCTCGTCCCAAGCTGTGAGGTCAGGGGTAATTTGGCTATCCGAAGCGGACACTTTTTCAGCTACACGATTGATGTCGGTGTCGAACCCATCTACGGATTCGTCGGGCCAAGCTATAGAGCTGTCTCTGTCAGAGTTATATGTAGTAGTCATGGGGTAAATAGAACTGTATACCTACAGATCAAAACATGCAGATTTGGGGCACATATATTCGGAGCGCCCTCCTGATGGCAACCCCTTACAAAACGCTTGAGCCCGAGATTTGGATCTAAGACTTATTTTGTGAGTCCACAATACGGATATTTTGGTGAATTCCCAGGCAATGTAACATTTCTTTGGCAACTTGCGTAGTGTAGCAGCGAAATTAAAAAGTGAGCCGAAAAAATAAGGGAAACTTGAGTCAATTTTTGCTATCCTCGGGGGCTTTGACTAAGCCTTCGGTCGTCATTATGACTATCGACGCGCTCTTTCCGAAGAGTTAGGTTGCTGTCGGCTTTGTTCTGAGGCCTCACAGAGATTTTTGTCGGCACACCGGCTCAGGTTTTCCACAAGGTGGAAAAGTTTTCCACAAGGTGGAAAACCCCGGTGCTTTTAGAGGGACAAACCATCAACCTCGTACACTGACATAGGTAATGTAGGTAGCAAAGCAAGCGTGGGCCTTAGCGAGAGTAATACCCAACTCACATGGGTCAATGTTTTGGTGGACTACGGCGGCCAGCCTGCGGAGTATACCTATGCTGTGCCCGTCCACCTAGAAATACAGGCGGGCGATATTTTAACCGTGCCCTTTCGGCAGCAGAGTATTGGGGCGATCGCGCTTTCCCTATCCACGGTTCCCCCGGCCAATCTTACGCCCGCGCAGATTCGCTCGGTCGAGGGTGTTGTCGAGCAGCGCTTCTTTGCCCCACCCTACTGGTCGCTACTACAGCGAGTAGCTCTCCACTACCAGGTATCGCTCATGCAGGTGCTCAAAACGGCGCTGCCGCCGGGGCTGCTGGCGCGATCGCAGCGCCGCCTCAGGCTGAGGCGCGATCGGCCTCAGGTTCCTCAGTCCCAGCTGCCACCAGGGGTAGATGCTCTACTTAGCGATCTTCAGCGCTCCGCCACCGGCGACTACACCTGGTCTTACCTACAGCGACGCGGTCACAGCTATCGAACGGTGCAGCAGCTGATGCAGCTGGGCTGGGTTGAGTCTTATCTCTCACCACCTCAGCCGCCTCGGGCTAAGCAGCGTCAGGCGGTGACGCTTGTCTGTGGCGATTCTCTACCCCCCACTTTGACATCCAGACAGCAGGATATTATAGGTACCCTCCGCCGCCAGGGTGGTGACCTGTGGCTGAGCGATGCCCTACAGCTGTGTCAGACCACTAGCCTTACTCTGAAGCGGCTGGCTCAGGCTGGCTGTTTGGTGATTGAACCGCGCGAGCAGCTGCGAACCGAAGCTGGCCCTGCCCTGGCGGCCGATCGGCCCAAGTCCCTTACCCCCGATCAGGCTAAGGCGCTCGACTCTATAAATAACTGTCGTCAGGGTGGTCGGTTTTTGCTTCACGGCGTGACCGGCTCGGGTAAAACAGAGGTATATTTGCAGGCGATCGCGCCACGCCTTGCGGCTGGACAATCGGCCCTAGTGCTGGTGCCCGAGATCGGCCTTACCCCCCAGCTGACCGATCGCTTCCGTCGTCGCTTCGGCGATCAGGTTTTGGTCTATCACAGCGGTCTGGCGGCTGGCGAACGCTACGACACCTGGCGGCAAAGCCTGCGCCCCCCTCAGCCGCTGGTTATTGTTGGCACCCGCTCCGCTGTTTTTATGCCTTTACCCAACCTGGGGCTAATTATTCTCGACGAAGAGCACGACAGCAGCTACAAGCAAGATGTGCCGCCCTGCTACCACGCCCGCACTGTGGCTCGATGGCGAGCCGAACTGCAAAGTTGTCCGCTGGTGCTGGGCTCGGCGACGCCATCGCTGGACACCTGGGTGCAGTGCCGGGGACTAGAGACCGAGTCGGCGCTAGACCGGCTGGATGAGGCGATCGCTTCATCCAAATCTGAGACTCAGCATCGTCCCCCAGACGCTTCTGGCCTAGAGAACTTAGAAATATCTGCGCTTCCCAAACCGCCGCACGGGCAAACCCTGCCGACAGGCGAGCAGGCGCAGGGCGAGACAGTCCCCACGTCCCTGCCCTGGACCTATCTCTCGCTGCCAGAGCGGGTGCAGGCCCAGCCGATGCCTACGGTGAACGTGGTTGACATGCGCGACGAACTGCAAGACGGCAACCGCAGCATTCTCAGCCGCTCGCTGCAAACGGCCTTGATGACTATGAAAGAAGCGGGCTGCCAGGGGCTGCTGTTTATCCATCGACGGGGGCACAGCAGTTTTGTGTCGTGCCGCAGCTGTGGGCACGTGATGATGTGCCCCCACTGTGACGTATCGCTGTCGTACCACCAGCCTGCGGCCAACAGCGCCATGTCTCTACGCTGCCACTACTGCGGCTTTAGCCAGGGCCACCCCAAACACTGCCCGGCCTGTAGCTCGCCCTACCTCAAGCACTTTGGTAGCGGTACCCAGCGGGTCGTCAATGCTCTGGCCGAAACCTTTCCAGAACTGAGCTGCATTCGTTTTGACAGCGACACTACGCGGACTAAGGGAGCCCACCGCGCTTTGCTAACCCGCTTTGCCGAGGGTGGAGCTGACCTGCTGGTGGGTACCCAGATGCTAACCAAAGGCATCGACCTACCCCAGGTCACTGTGGTGGGCATCATTGCCGCCGACGGACTCCTATATATGAATGACTACTGGGCTAGCGAGCGGGCGCTGCAAATGCTGATTCAGGTGGCGGGCCGAGCTGGGCGAGGCACTCAGCCGGGTCAGGTAATATTGCAGACCTACACCCCAGAGCATCCGGTGATCAAGGCTGTGACCCAGCACGCCTACAAAGGTTTTATCACCACAGAGTGGGAGCAGCGGCAGCTGTTGCAGTATCCTCCGGCGGGGCAAATGATTCTGCTGCGGTTAAGCAGCACCGACCCCCAGGCGGTAGAAGCGACGGCTAAAGCCCTGGCTCAGCAGATCACTCAGCGCCTGCACGATTCGCCTTACCAGCTGCTAGGCCCAGCCCCAGCTCCCATACCGCGAGTGGCGCGTCGATACCGCTGGCACCTACTGATCAAAGGGCCACTGGAGCACCCTCTGCCAAATTTACAAGACCTCAAGCCGCTGTGCCCGGCTGTCAGCCTCACCATTGATGTGGACCCGCTTAACCTGGCCTAGGCGCTGCGGAGGGCGGCAATCAACGTGCGGGATCCTGCTTTCTTTCTTTGGAAGGGTTAATTAACGAGGGTATGAGCGTAGAGCATCAGCTATGGCTAGCTTTGGTTATCGGCAACAGCCGCTGGCACTGGGGCGCTTTTGAGGGCGATCGCTGGCTAGGCTGCTGGCATACTGCTCATCTATCTGAAGCTCAAGTTCAGGTGCTCAAACGGCACAGCTTTTCCCCTAGCGCCTGGTCGCTGCTCGATCCTGCCGTTACTCTGCCGCCTGCCGTTGTCAAGAGGCAGGCCTTTCCGGAGCTGTGGATGGCGTCGGTGGTAGACGCGCCCGTACCGTGGCTAGCAGATCACCCACTGCTGCATCAGGTCACTACCGCTGAGGTCCCGCTGCACAACACCTACCCTACGCTGGGGGTTGACCGGGCCCTAGCTCTGGTGGGCGCAGGGGAAACCTGGGGCTGGCCGGTACTAGTGATTGACTGCGGTACTGCCCTCACCTTTACCGCTGGAGCTGAAGGACGCCTGCTGGGGGGAGCTATTTTGCCGGGGGTGCGATCGCAGCTGCGCGCCCTCCACACCCACACCGATCGTCTGCCCGCCCTAAATCTAGACCCAAGCGCGGACCCGTGGCCCCAGCGCTGGGCCACGGATACTGCTGGGGCGATTGCGAGCGGTATTTTGCATACCCAGCTGGCGGGTATGCGCGACTTCATACAGGCCTGGCGGCAGGACTGGCCTAGGGGCGCTGTCGTACTAACGGGTGGCGATAGCCTTGCTTACTATCACGTCGTCAGCCAGAGCCCGCTAGCCCAGCGTATTAGCCATGATCTAGAGCTAGGCTTTTGGGGGCTGAGGGTCTGCCGTCAGCACGCGCTATAAGCCACGAATGCGGTTTCTGTAGGCGCTGGCGTCAGTGCCTACGCCATTATTGGCGTAGGTTCCAGCGCTGTTCAGGCTTTGCAGATTGCTTACCCGATTGCCGGGGTTGGGGTGGGTGCTGAGAAACTCGGCAGAAGACCCACCCTCTAGCTTCTGCATAAACGAGATAAAACCCCTGGTGTCGTAGCCTGAGCGACCCAGCGTGTTGAACCCACGACGATCGGCATCGTACTCGGCTTCACGGCTGTTGGGCAGCTGCAGGGCCAGCTGAACGCCTATATTAACAAGCGCATCTCGCCGAACTTCTAGAGCACCAGCAACGCCGCTGGCCAAAGCCGCCTGCCGCATTTGGCCAATGGCGTGACGACCGGTAATGTGGCCGATCTCGTGGGCCATTACCCCGGCCAGCTCGGCCTCATTACTGGCCTCCTTCATCAAACCGGTCTGAATATAGACAAAGCCGCCCAGGGTAGCAAAAGCGTTGACCCCGTCGTCGTCAACGACCTGAAAGGTATAGGGCAGGTTGGGGCGATCGCTGCTGGCGGCTAGCCGCTGGCCAAGATCGTTGACGTAGGCATTGATAGATGAATTGCGGTTGTAGACCCGTATCCCCTGGGCCTTGATCTGACGGTCAATCTGGGTGCCCAGGTTCACTTCATCCTGGTCAGACATATTGCCTAGCTGCACGTAGCGAATGCCCTGAAAAATCAGATCAAAAATTCCGGCTTGGGAAGCGGTAGGGGTGGCTAGGCCAATGCTGATGGCCATTACCGTAGCAAGCAGGCCGTAGAGCCCGCGTCGCAGTAGAGAGTTCTTCTTTAAACTTAAAGCTGTGAGAGGGGAAAGCATGAAAGCGCCTCGCCGTGCTGCTGAGGGTCATATATAGCTCTATTTTGCCTGACTCAGCTATCCACGACTACCAGCAGTGGTCAGTAATCAATTTGGCCCCTACGGGTGTCTTCTTCGAAAGCAGAGCTTCTCCATTGATGTCTTGGGTGGCGGCCATAGATGCCGCAAAGGAGCCTGCCTGTGCTTCAATGGTATCGATCATTGCGCTGCCATTGCGCTGCCAAAAACACTCATTCCCTCCTTATATCGGGGGTATCCCAGCTATGACCCTGCTTGACTCTAAAGGTCGCCTATTCGGCAAAATTAGCATTTTAGACGTGGCGGCTGCACTGATTATTTTGATGGTGCTGTTCGGTATTTTTCTCTACCCCGGCACCTCAGGGTCGGTGGCGCAGGTAGGAACCACTATTCAGCCGGTAGAAGTAGACGTTATGGTGCGGGGTTTAACCTCCTCTGACCCTGAAGGCCTGTTTGCATCCATCAAAAACTCAGAGACCACCAACATCATTATTCGTAACCAGCCCTACGGCGAGGTCAAAATTAAAGCAGCCCAGCTACTGCCCCGCAGCACGGTAGTGCCGCAGCCCGATGGGAGTGTTATAGCTCTGCCCGACCCTCGCCCAGAGCTCAACTACACCATTGATATGCTCATTACGCTTGAAGATGACGCCCAAATTACCGACACCGGGCCGGTGTTTGGCAACAGCAAAGTAAAAGTGGGTACTCAGATCGAGCTAGACGGCGACCTGTACAACTTCAACGCCAGCACCGTTGACGTTCGAGTGTTAG
>JBARUP010000283.1:0-3947 GCA_049645805.1 Nodosilinea sp. | reverse complement strand
ATCAGCTTCGAGCCGCGAGCATCCAGCGCCCCCTTGACCAAAATCAAGGTGGTGGTGTGCAGACCCAGAGCGATCGCGTGGTGAACCAAAAAGTCACCAGGGCCGATGGTTAAGAACAGCGAGTTGGTGCTGCTGTTGATGGCATCGAGCCAGCCGCCTAGCCAGACGTTGCCGTGGTTGGGCCAGGCCGTAGTCGCAATGCTGTCAGGGTTGGATAGGAGAGTATCCATGCCGTAGAGCAGCTTGCCGTGGGCGGCCTGCACCCACTGGGCAAATACGGGCTCAACTAGAATCTGCTTTTCCGGAGTGCCAAAGGCGACTACCACATCGTTGTGGACATACAGCCCCAGGGTGTGGAAACCCAGGAACAGCGACACCCAGCTCAGGTGCGAGATAATCGCTTCCTTGTGCTCCAGCACGCGGTAGAGCACGTTGTTTTGGTTTGCCTTTGGGTCGTAGTCGCGCACCAGGAAAATGGCCCCGTGGGCAAAGGCTCCCACCATGATGAACCCAGCAATGTACTGGTGGTGGGTGTAGAGAGCCGCCTGGGTGGTGTAGTCCTTAGCGATAAAGGCATAGGACGGCAGCGAGTACATGTGCTGCGCCACCAGCGACGTCACGACCCCCAGACAGGCTAGGTGCCAGGCCAGCTGGAAGTGCAGCGAGTTGTTGTAGGTGTCGTAGATGCCCTTGTGGCCTTCACCAATCCAGCCGCCGAAGGGGGTGCCTTCTGGGGGACGGTGGGCATTCATGATGGTCTTCATGTCGTGGCCAATGCCGAAGTTGGTTCGGTACATGTGGCCCGCAACGATGAACAACACCGCGATCGCCAGGTGGTGGTGGGCAATATCGGTCAGCCACATCGCATCGGTTTGGGGATGAAACCCACCTAGAAAGGTAAGAATTGCATCGCCCGAACCCTGGCTAGTGCCAAAGATGTGGCCGGGGGTATCGGGATTCTGGGCATAGACCCCCCACTGGCCGGTAAAGAACGGCTTCAACCCGGCTGGGTGAGGTCGCACCGACAGGAAGTTGTCCCAGCCCACATGTTGACCCCGAGCTTCAGGAATCGCCACGTGAATCAGGTGCCCGGCCCAGGCTAGGGAGCTGACGCCAAACAGCCCGGCTAGATGGTGGTTCAGGCGCGACTCGGCGTTCTTGAACCAGGCCAAACTAGGCCGAAACTTAGGTTGCAGGTGGAGCCAGCCGGCGAATAGAAACACCGCCGACACAATCAGCAGGAACATCGCCCCACTGTAGAGGTCAGCGTTGGTCCGCATACCGATGGTGTACCACCAGTGATACACGCCTGAGAACGAAATATTGACTGGATAGCTAGCCCCCGCCTGGGTGAAGGCATCCACAGCGGGTTGGCCAAATTGTGGATCCCAGATCGCGTGAGCGATCGGTTTCACGCCCAGCGGGTCTTTTACCCACTGCTCGAAGTTGCCTTGCCAAGCGACGTGGAATAGGTTGCCCGAAGTCCACAGAAAAATGATTGCCAGATGGCCAAAGTGAGAGGCGAAGATCTTCTGGTAAAGATTCTCCTCCGTCATGCCATCGTGGCTTTCAAAGTCGTGGGCGGTGGCAATTCCGTACCAAAGCCGACGGGTGGTCGGATCGGCAGCCAGGTCCTGGCTAAATTTAGGGAATTTAGTTGCCATGAATCAAAAGGTTGCTGTACGAACGGTCAGAAAACGCAATTCGTCGACATTCGGTGGTTTGGGATGTGGCAGGGGCGAAAGGCTTGCGCCCTCTTGTGTGCCCCTACCGGAACCCATGACCAAACGGGTCATCCCACCGCAATAATCCGCGCCAAGAAGAAAGCCCACGTCGTGGCAATCCCTCCCAGCAAATAGTGAGCTACACCCACAGCCCGACCTTGAGTAATGCTCAGGGCACGGGGTTGAATAGCCGGAGACAGCTTCAGCTTGCTGTGCGCCCAGACAATCGACTCGATCAGCTCTTGCCAGTAGCCGCGACCGCTAAACAAGAACATCAGGCTAAAGGCCCACACAAAGTGCGCCCCTAGAAACATCAAACCGTAGGCCGACAGCGCTGACCCGTAGGAGCCAATCACTTGAGAGGCTTGAGCCCACAGAAAGTCGCGCAACCAGCCGTTGATGGTAATGGCGCTGGCCGCAAAGTTGCCGCCAGTGATGTGAGACACCGCGCCATCGGGGCTCACTGTGCCCCAAATGTCGGACTGCATCTTCCAGCTGAAGTGGAAAATCACAATCGAGATGCAGTTGTACATCCAGAACAGGCCCAAGAACACGTGATCCCATGCCGATACCTGGCACGTACCCCCCCGGCCTGGCCCGTCGCAGGGGAACCGGAAGCCCAGCTCGCCTTTGTCAGGAATCAGCCTAGAGCTGCGGGCAAACAGCACGCCCTTCAGCAGAATTAGCACCGTCACGTGGATGGTGAAGGCGTGGATGTGGTGCACCATGAAGTCCGCCGTTCCCAGGGGAATGGCCGCCATGGCTACCTTGCCGCCAACGGCTACTAAACCGCCGTCGAATACGGGGCTAACTCCCGCCAAAACATTGGGTGCAGTATTCCCCGCCGCTGCGCCATGGATACCTTGAATCCACTGGGCAAATACGGGCTGGAGATTAATTGCCGCATCCGAGAACATATCCTGGGGTCGGCCCAGAGCCCGCATGGTGTCGTTGTGGATGTACAACCCAAAGCTGTGGAAGCCCAGGAAGATACAGACCCAGTTGAGGTGCGAAATGATCGCATCCCGATGGCGCAGCACCCGATCGAGGTTGTTGTTGACATGCACCGAGGGCTCGTAGTCGCGCACCATAAAGATAGCCGCGTGGGCCGCCCCACCACAGATCAAGAAGCCGCCAATCCACATGTGGTGGGTAAACAGCGACAGCTGAGTTGGGTAGTCGATGGCAATGTACGGATAGGGCGGCATGGCGTACATGTGGTGCGCCACGATGATAGAGAGTGACCCCACCAAGGCCAGGTTCCAGGCCAGCTGGGCGTGCCAGGAGGTGGTGAAAATCTCGTACATGCCCTTGTGCCCTTCGCCTGTGAAGGGGCCTTTGTGCGCTTCTAATACTGCTTTGAAGCTATGGCCAATGCCCCAGTTGGTGCGGTAGAAGTGGCCTGCCACAATGAATAGAACGGCCAACGCTAGGTGATGGTGAGCCGTATCTGACAGCCAGAGTCCGCCCGTCTGAGGGTTGAGACCGCCCTTGAAGGTGAGGAAGTCGGCATAGACTCCCCAGTTCAGGGTGAAGAAGGGCCTTAAGCCTTCGGCAAAGCTGGGGTACAGATCCGCCATCAGGCTCTTGTTCAATATCCACTCGTGAGGCAAGGGGATCGCCGCCACTGAGTCGATTACTCGACCGCCGATGGTTAGGGGTGTACCGGCGTCGATCGCATCCATACAGGCGTTGACCGGCAGTGATACATGGATCTGCTGACCGGCATAGCCCAGACAACCTAGCCCAAGCAGCCCGGCTAGGTGGTGGTTCATCATCGATTCTACGTTTTGGAACCACTCCAGCTTGGGAGCACGCTTGTGGTAGTGGAACCACCCGGCAAACAGCATCAAACCAGCCATAACCAGAGCGCCAATAGCGGTGCAGTACAGCTGGAAGCCGTTGGTAATACCATTGGCCCGCCACAATTGGAACAACCCAGAGGTAATCTGAATGCCCTGGAAGCCGCCGCCCACATCAGCATTCAGAATTTCTTGGCCAAAAATTGGCCAAACCACCTGGGCGCTGGGCTTAATGCCGGTGGGGTTAGTGAGCCAAGCTTCGTAGTTCGAAAACTTAGCGCCGTGGAAATACATGCCACTCAGCCAGATGAAAATCACGGCAAGATGGCCAAAATGCGCGCTAAAGATTTTGCGCGAAATATCTTCTAGATCACTGGTGTGACTATCAAAGTCGTGGGCATCGGCATGCAGGTTCCAAATC
>JBARUP010000282.1:0-1834 GCA_049645805.1 Nodosilinea sp. | reverse complement strand
TTTAGGTACAGACGGAGATATAGATGTATTCTCCGTCGTGGGTCTAGATATAATGAGTCAGCTCGTGCTGTCGATCGTCATTTCCCCCTAGGAGGCTTCCCATGCTGCGCTACGCACTCATTTTTCTGGTTGTGGCTTTGATCGCTGCTTTCTTTGGCTTCAGTGGTGTAGCGGGTGCCGCCGCTGGTATTGCTAAAATTTTGTTCTACATTTTCCTGGCTATTTTCGTGATTTCTCTGATTATGAACTTCGTCAAGCGCGCCTGAGCGTTCTTTTCCTACAACCCGGTGCGGGGATAATGCTTTACACCAAACAGGATCTAGTATTAGTAGCCTCAGCTGGCGCTTAAAAGAAAACATCTCTTTGCTGATGTAGAGAGGTGTTTTTTACATGTTTCGCGGTGGCACCTACTCCCGCCGACTGCCGTCTTGGTCACGACGATAGCGGGGGTCACGCCAGGCTCCGCCTACGCCGCGCAGAATGCCGCGCCCGATTAAGCCAATACCGCGCCCAATCACATCGGTGAGCACGTAGACAATGCCGCTGCCCACCAGCGATACCGTTGAGCGAAATCGCGGGGCGATCGCGTCGCGGGCCTCCACTGCCAGCGTCACCGCCCGCTGTAGCCCCGACAGCTGTTCTAGCTCATCGCGCCGGGAAGAATACACGGTTTCGTACTGAATGCCTCGTTCGGTAAAGCCAAACAGGCGGTACTGGCTCTCAAAAATAGCCCTGGGTTCGTTGACAAGGCTATCCCAGCGATAGCGCCAGGAGAGGTCGTTGCGAAACCGCTCAATGTCGCGGCTGGTCATTAGGCGACGGTGGTAGAGGTTTTTCTTGAGCAATTCCACATCGGCAAAGTGGTTTAGCACTGGCTGCACCACGGCGTTAGCCAGCTGAATTAGCATGTGCTCTAGCAGCGCCTGACTGCGGGCTAGCGCCTCAGGGCTGTCGGCGGCGTAGAGGCCACCATCTACCACTAGCGACTCATTAAACAGCAGGTGACCCAGCAGTGCCGGGACCAGGGGAATGCGATCGAGAATTGCGGCCTGCACTACTGGGGCCTCAACCAGCAGCGTGGGCACGACAGGCTGCTCTAGATTTTCCACCTGGAGCGTGTAGTAGCGGCCAAAGAAATCGGTAATAGCCGCTTGCCAAACGTCTTGCAGCACTAGAGGGCTTTTTTCGCCCAGCTGCCCAGGCAGCGTCTCGGCCTGGCGCAGGTTGTCGAGGGCGTCTTCGACCTTGCGCAGCACTAGGTAAAATAGCTCCCGCTTCTTGTCATCGCGCAGAATGTCGGTTTCAAGCGGTACGCCACTGGTGTTGTCGAGCAGCCCCTGAAGCCTGTCAAAGACCCGCTCGAAGGTCAGGGTAGCCAGGTCGCCCCGGTTGAGGGCGAGGCGGTCGGCGGTTGCTACGGCCAGGTCGGTCGGCAGTTCAGCGTCGCACCGAGGCGCTACTGAAGACCTGTTTCTGCCTGCGGTAGGAGCCAGCTGATTTTGTTTTGACCCTAGTTGTGGCCCCATTTCTCGATCGGAGCGCCGCTCGGTCTGGGCTGCTTGGCTGGCTTCATTAGCAGTAGACAATAGTCTACACACCAGCCACCGGGCGGCTTTCAGCTCTCGGTAACGCCCTGCCAGCACCGCTTCAGACAGCAGCGACTCCCGCCCCCGTCGCTGCTCGGCCTCGATCTGGGCCATGGCCGCCTCGATCTGCTGCACCGACGACCGCCGCAGGCTGAGGCGCAGAGCGGTAAAGGTACCCTGATTTACATTTGTGCCGGGCGCTTCTGTCATCGCTATCACGGGCGATCGCGCTGGCCTAGCGCGATCTC
>JBARUP010000281.1:0-3115 GCA_049645805.1 Nodosilinea sp. | reverse complement strand
GTAGTGGGCCGATCGCCCCGCTAGTTTTAGGCGTTGAATGGCTGTCTTGCAGACTCGGCAGGGCTCACCATCGCGATTGTAGACCCAGGCAACACCGCCATAGTTGCCGTTGATACCATAGATGTCTCGGTAGTCGCTAAATGTAGTCCCCCCAGACTCAATGCTGGTTGTCAGCACCTCGCGAATGGCGCTGTGCAGCCTCTGCAGGCGACGGGGGCCAATGCGATCGCTAGGGGTAAGCGGACGCAAGCCGCTCAAGAACAGCGCTTCATCAGCATAGATATTGCCGATACCTGCCACTAAAGCCTGGTCAAGCAGCGCGTTTTTGATAGGGCGACGGCTGCGAGCCAGACGCTGGCGCAGGTAAGCCACCGAAAAGCTATCGTCAAAGGGTTCTGGGCCTAAGGCGAGCAGCCCTGTCATGACGGTTTCAGGAGCCACCCCAGGAGCCACCCACCAAAGTCGGCCAAAGGTTCTTTGGTCGACGTAGCGAAGCTCGTGATTGTCACTCAGCCACAGGCGAACTCGGCAGTGAGTCTGTACCGGAGTCTCGGGGGCAAGCCACAGCAGCTGTCCTGTCATCCGCAGGTGCACGCCCAGGTAGCCGCCGGAGCTGCCGTCGCTCTGGGTAAGCTGCCCCAGCAAGTATTTGCCGCGACGATGCCAGGCGCTGAGAGTAGATCCAGTGATACCCGACAAGAATGCGGCCTCGGCAGAGGGGTGCGCGATCGCCCGGGACAGCAGCACCTGCCCTCCCTCCAGCCTATGGCCAGGCGTCACTCGCTCTAGGCCGCGCCGCACGGTCTCAACTTCAGGTAGTTCTGGCACGGTCTAGCCCTGGGCCTTTGCCCCCTCTGCGGTGTGTCTTTGCACTATAGCCGACCCAGCGCCCCTGCTACAGCAAAGGGCCGCACCGAAGCACAGGCCCTTAAACCAAATCATCTTGGCCAAACTAATCAGCAGAATTGGGGTCTTAGTGCACTAGGTAATAGACCAAGATCCTTAATCTGAGCTAGAAAGCCGGTTACTTAGCAGCCGCTTTTTTAGACTTGGGAGCCTCGACTTCTTGTAGCTCAGACAGCGCAAAGTTGTTGGTGTTGATACCCGAGTAGCTCACCTTGTCAAAGCGCACTACCGCAGGGTATTTAATGCCGCTTTGGTCAATAGTGGCAACAGTGCCGAGTTCTCGATACCAGTAGGACTCTTTACGCAGGATGCGAACTTTAGAACCACGCTGAACCATGAACAATGCCCTCTTGAAAAATCAATATAATGGCAGCTTGCCCAGACCGAACCCCAACCAAGGCTAATTACGCAAAGCCTATGGCCAGGCTTGGATAGGGGATTATTCCATGTTCACCAGATTACTACGAGACTTCCAGTCCCACGGCGACAGAGGGTTTAAGTTTTATTGCAAACTCGAAAGTTGGATCCACACTCTCCTAGCTTAGGGTTACCCGGGTCTCTTCAGAGGAGCTAGAGCCACACCTAGAAGCCATGGCGGGCACTGAGAACGGGCGTCAAGATCTCAAATAGCTGCGTTCAATGACTTTGGCAACAGTTCTGTTCACACGGTTTCGTTCATACTCTGCAATAAAGCTCAAGGCGCTGCGAAGGCTGCCGCAAGTCTTGGGAAAACTCAGCCTGATTCTTCCCCTAGGAGACTAGACTCAGCATGCTCACCGACATTGAAGCGCTTGTGCAGGCTACCGATGGCCGCTACGCCTCTGATCAAGAGCTCGTGTTTTTCCAAGCCTACCTATCGACGGTTGGCACTCGTCTGCGGGCTTACCAAAAGATTCAGGCGGCTGAGCGACAGATTGTCGCTGAGGTGATGGCTAGCGTTAAGACCAAAAAGCCCAGCGTCTTTGAGACTAATGGGCAAACTAGCGGACAAGACCTAGCAACCAAGTGGCAGCGTGATACGGTACGCGTGCTGCGCTACAGCGCTGTGGCTCTGCTGCTAGATGACCCTGAGCGCTTCAAGGAAAGCTTGCTGATCTGGTTCCAAACTATTATGCGAGCCTTTAGCGCTCAGAAGAGTTGTGATCTCACCTACACTGCTATGCAGGATGTAATTGCCCAGTTTCTTAACCCCGAGGAGCTGAGGCTGTACCTGCCCCTTCTGGAGCTTAGTAGAGTCACCCTTGGCGCTTCGGCCTAGGGGGTTATAGTGACATCAGGTCTTCTGCCGGAAACATTATTAAGCATTGTTAAATGTTGCTCCTCTGCCCGCTGCGGCGCGATCGGCACAGGCCTATTTGAGGCAGTCAGACCATGAAGCAAGGGCAGAGTTATGGTTTGCTAGGGGCTCAATAAATGCCTTAACCTTAGCTGCTCGGGTCCAAAGCTTCTTTTGAGCTAGTGAGATGAATTGGCACCCTGGAAACGAGAGTAAATAAGATTTTATTACTACGTTTTGTATCACTTAGAGAAGACCAATCGCAAGCTAAAATAGCCTAGTCACTCATTCTCCACTGGCCTGGAGCACGCTACATCTATCGCTGAAAACAGTCTTATAAGGCCTGTTAAATCATGGTTATGACAACAGAAACCGCCCATCGTCTGCATCAAAAATTACCGAAAAAGCACAATCACTACGCCCTGCGAGATTTCTTCCAGTTCAATAGTGAATACGGCACCATTACCGACTGGAATGACACGCGTAATGTGCTCACCAGCGAAGACTTTATTATTGGTTTATTAGAAGGGCTGCAGGAAGAGGTCGGCGATGCCTCTTCAGCCATTATGTACAGCGTTGGGCTGGAGTGGGGAAAAATTGACTCGCTGCAGTTCGAAACCTGGTTCGAGCGCGAGTTCGCTATGAGCCCGCGCCGCGCCAACCTAATGTTTTTGCTCGAAACCTGGTGGTGGCCCTTTACGGCCCAGGGCTGGGGTCGATGGGATGTCGATATGAGCGATCGCAAGCAGGGCTTTATGTTCATCAACCTGTTTGACTCTGCTGTAGCGCGCACCCTGGGCGACATAGGCAAGCCCGTTTGCCACCTTTACGCCGGACTGTTTGCTGGATTTTTTACCGAAATGGTGCGTAAGCAGCTGAGCTGCATCGAAATTCAGTGCTATTCCATGGGCGAAACCTACTGCAAATTTTTGC